>JBBSHK010000420.1:0-3455 GCA_038253185.1 Anaerolineae bacterium
AATAACCCTCAGGTTGTCCCACGGGGATCCCTTTGGGAAAACCATGATGGCAAGGGTTCAGGCTAAGCCCAAAAGCTAACTTGATTTAGGTTGTTCTATTGCCATTCGACTAATCCCGAACGAAGTTCGGGCGTCGAAGGATGATTTTCTTATTTCGGATAAGGTCTATTAGTCAAGCCACCTCCGATCGTACGCGCCGCCGCGCGATTCGCAGCGTGACCAAAGCTTTCCAGGAACTAAACAGGAAGCGAAAAAAATAACAATGGACCATTTCTAATGCCTAATGCAAACGATATTTCAATCGTGCATTGGGCTTTTTGCATTTTGAATTGATAGTTGGCGTCTTTTGGCAGCGCGTGGTCTGGTAGTGGCAGTTCCTTTTTGATTTACTCAAAGAAAAGTCAATGAGGAGTGGATGATGAAAAATAAAAATACAATGCCAGACGAAGGAATGCAAGCAGAGGTCGAATGGCTCTTGGCTGTGTTGCAAAGTGGCGATACGTGCGAGCGTGTGGCGGCGGCGAATGGTCTGACGATGCTCGAAGTGAAAACGCCCGACGTCATCAGCGCGTTGGAGGTCACAGTGTTAGAAGACTCCGAGCCAGCAGTGAGAGAAGCCGCGCGGTTCGCGCTGGTAATGTTTGGACACCCTGTGCCGCTGGAATCGGAGGTATAGATGCGCGCTTGGCGGCACGTAGTTTATGATTAGCGCTTCGAGAGTGGTTCAATTGCTGGCAAGCGTAAAAAGGAGAGGCTATGGATTACATCCGTTCATTCGCAGAAATTCGCGCAGGTGATGTGGGCGTGGTCGGCGGCAAGGGCGCGAATTTGGGAGAGATGACGCGCGCGGGACTGCCCGTGCCGCCGGGCTTTTGCCTGACGGCTGAAGCGTATCGCGCGTTCACCCAGACGAGCGGCGCGGCTGATTTCATCCAACGCGTTCTTGCCGAAACGCGCGCCGATGATCCAGAGAAGGTCGAGACCAACACCGCGCGCATCCGCGAATTTTTTGAAGAGCAATCCATGCCCGCTGAGATTCAAGACCAAACGCTCGCGCACTACCATCACTTGAGCGATGAATTAGGAAATAATAATTTGCTGCGCGTCGCGGTGCGCTCGTCCGCGACCGCGGAAGATTTGCCGACGGCGTCTTTTGCCGGTCAGCAAGACACGTACCTCAACGTGCGCGGCGACGACGATCTGCTCGCTCACGTCAAACAATGTTGGGCGTCATTGTGGACGGCGCGCGCGGTCACCTATCGCGTCAAGCAAGGTTTTGAGCACGCGGAGGTCGCGCTCGCGGTCGTGGTGCAAGCGATGATCCAGTCCGAAGTTTCGGGCATCTTGTTCACCGCGAACCCGGTGACCAGCAATCGCGATGAAGTCGTCATCAACGCGAGTTGGGGTTTAGGCGAAGCGATTGTATCGGGACTCGTCTCGCCGGACACATTGACCATCCGCAAAAGTGACGGCGCGATTATTTCGCGCGAGATCGCGGACAAGGACCGCAGCATCGAGTACGCGCAGGCAGGCGGCACGGTCGAAGTGGAAGTACCGGACGCGCGGCGCAAAATCCCCGCGCTGTCGGATGCGCAAATCGCGCAATTGGTCGCACTCAGCGCGCAGATCGAAAAACATTACGGCGCGCCGATGGACATCGAGTGGGGCTATGCGCGTGGAACATTTTACATTTTGCAAGCGCGCGCGATCACGACCTTGGCGAACGTAGGGGCAGGTCTTGTGCCTGTCCGTGACACCGGCGAATACAATCGCACGATGTTCGTCGAAATTTTTCCCGATCCGCTCTCGCCGATTTTTCTTTCGGTGATCCAGCCACTGTTTCAGTCAATGCTCGATTTCACTTTTGAAACGCTGGGCTTTACACCCGCGCGCGGCGTGGACGCGGTCGGCGTATTTTACGACCAGCCGTACTTTCATCGCGGCTATATCGAAGCAGCGTTGCAAAAACTTTCGCCGCCGGTGCGCGAGCGGCTTGTCTCGCAGATCGTCAATCCGTTTGGGCGGCAGACGCGCGAGCTGCACGGCGAATTTTCTCTGAGCTACATCAGTATGACCTTGCGCCTGCTGCGCTTCATGGTGCGCTTTCCTGCTCAGTTGCCGGGGATCGTCGCGCGTTATCGCGCGGAAATCCGCGAGGCAGAGGCGCTGCGCGTGGAGAATATTTCCGAGCGCGAGATCGTGGAGCATATTCGCCAACTGGTTTTCGGTACGGTCAGCCGATTGTTGAACTATGACTTTTTGATGATCGCGCTGATCGGCATCACCTATCAATTGCTCGGCACTTTGCTGCAACCGTACTTTGGCGAGGAGAGTGAAGAACTGCGCGCAAAATTAATTTCCGGCGTGACCGGCAACGTCACGATGGAAACGAACAAGCGTTTGTGGGACCTCGCGCAGGTCGCGAAAAAATCACCGGACGTCAGCGTGGCATTGCAGCAGAATGTTAACGGAGAAATACAGAGTCGTTTGGGAGCAACTCGCGACGGAAAAAATTTTCTCGACGAGTTGAATCGTTTTCTCGCGGAGTACGGTCATCGCGAAGTCCGCATGGATATTCTCTATCCGACGTGGGGTGAAGACCCCGCGCCGGTGCTCGCGTTCCTGCGCCGCTATCTCGACCTCGACGAAAGCTCCAGTCCCTATCGCCAGCAAGAGCGTCTGGTGAAACAACGCGAAGAACTCGCGCGCACGGTGCAGGCGCGCCTGCGGCGCGATTTGAAAGGTCGTCTGCTGGTCTTGCCGCTGTTCAACTGGATCTTGAAACACACGCAGGCGCACACACGCGAACGCGACACGATGCATTTTGAATTGACGCGTTTGTTCCCACCATTCCGCCGCCTGTTGCTGGAACTCGGTCGGCGTTGGGCCGAGAAGGGATTTGTCCAGCAGCCCGACGATATTTTCTTTTTGACCTTTGACGAATTGCAGCAGCTGGCAGACGCGCCGCGCTCGATGCAAGAGGTCGTAGCAGCGCGGCGCGCAGAGTTTAAGCTGAATCAGCAGCGCGGCGCGCCGGGGATTCTTCGCGACGGCAAGGAAATTTCAGCCGAGGGTGCGCCCCTGGCTGAAAAGATCGCGGGACAATTTCGCGGCATCGCGGGCAGCCCGGGCAAAGTGAGCGGTATCGCGCGCGTGATTCGCGGACCGGAAGAATTTGACAAATTGCACAGCGGGGAAATTTTGATCGCGCCGTTGACGAATCCGGTGTGGACGCCGCTCTTTGCAATCGCGGGAGGGTTAGTCACCGAAGTCGGCGGAATTCTTTCACACGGCGCGATTGTCGCGCGCGAGTACGGCATTCCCGCGGTGATGGCGGTCGCGGGCGCGACGAAAAATTTCCAAGAGGGCGAGCGCGTGACCGTGGATGGGGATAAGGGAGTGGTGTATGTGAAGGATGAAGGATGAAGGATGAATACAACGAATTTTTTCAGCCT
>JBBSHK010000421.1:0-3452 GCA_038253185.1 Anaerolineae bacterium
GCGAGGTCGAGAACGGGCTGGAGCTGATCATGGCTTCGCTCAAATTTCTCGGACTCGATTGGGATGAAGGACCGGACATCGGCGGCGCGTACGGACCTTATCAACAGTCCGAGCGCCTGCCGCTTTATCAAAAATACGCGGAAGAGCTGGTCGCCACAGGCGCGGCGTACTATTGCTACTGCACCCCCGAACGTTTGGAGCAGATGCGGAAAGAGCAGCAGGCGCGCGGTGAACCGACGCGTTACGACCGCCGCTGTCGCTCGTACACAGCAGAGCAGCGCGCCGCGCACGAGGCACGCGGTGAGCCGCGCGTCGTTCGCCTCGCCGTGCCGCTTGAAGGCAAGACCACGCTGCGCGATTTTATTCACGGCGATCTGACGATGGCGAACAAAGATGTGGACGATCAGGTGCTGCTCAAGTCCGACGGGTTTCCCACCTATCACATGGCGGTGGTCATCGACGATCACTTGATGAAAATTACTCACGTGATGCGCGGCGACGACTGGATTCCGTCCTTCCCCAAACACATCTTGTTGTATCAAGCATTCGGTTGGGAGCCGCCGCTGCACGGTCACGTGCCAAATGTTTTGGGACCCGACAAGAAAAAATTGAGCAAACGTCACGGCGCGACCAGTGTGCTCGACTTTCAAGCGAAAGGATATTTGCCGGAAGCGCTGGTGAATTTTCTCGCGCTGCTTGGTTGGTCGTATGACGATCACACCGAATTATTTTCGCGCGAGCAACTGATCGAATTTTTTACATTGGACAAGATCGGACACGCGCCCGCAGTGTTTGATCTGGCAAAGCTCGGCTGGATGAACGGGCATTACATTCGCAATCTCGACCTTGAAGATTTCGCCGATCGCTTGCTGCCGTTCCTCGCGCAGGCGAATCTCCGCGCCGACCGCGTCACCGTGCGTGAACTCGCGCCGCTCGTACAGGACCGCATCAAACGCCTCGACGAAATCGTTGAGAAGGCGGATTTTATTTTTCAAGATGAACTGGAGTACGAACCCAAGCTGTTGATCGGACCCAAGCTGAACGCGGCGGAATCGTTGAACGCGCTGCGCGCGGCGGGCGAAGTGTTGGATGGACTCGCCTCCTTCGACGATGAGGCGGAGGTGGAGCACGAATTGCGCGCGGCGGCGCAACAACTGGGACTCAAACCGGCGCAATTTCTCGGCGTCTTGCGCATCGCCGTGACCGGCAAGGCAGTCACGCCACCGCTGATCGGTACGCTCAAGCTTCTCGGGCGCGCAAAGACGATGCAGCGCATTTCTCGCGCGGTCGCCCATCTGGAGAGTATGGTGGCGGCAGCGCCGGCGTAATCTACAAACTCACTGGAGCGGCGCATGCGCGCAAAAATAAAACCGACTCGAATCGAGTCGGTTTTATTTTTTACGAATTGGAAGTTTGCGCGTGTCGCGCAATTCAGCGTGTTCCACGCAAGTAGACGGCGGTCCACGGCGCATAGCGTGAAAAGAATTTGTCGCGCTTGATCATCTGTCCGTTCACATAAATCTCGCGATAGATCGTCACGTCCTCGCCGTCCACACCGAAATCGACTTGCTTGATGGTGCCTTTGGGCAAAGTCGGATCATCCTGATATACATCCGCCGCATGCGGTTTGATATTCGTCACTTCCGGTCCGACCAGCTTGACTTCGCGATTGCTCTTGGTGCCGTAGAAATTAAAAGTGAGCGTCAGGTTCGGCACGTCGGCATTCGTTTCGATCAAGATGTAGCTGTTCGTGTCGTTCTTGAATTTGAAATCGACATCCGGCGCAAACACCGTCGCGTCAAGTCCCACCGGCGGTTCATAGTAACTCACACGATACGCGTGCGCCCAGCGTTCGACAATCGGGAATGCGCCAAAGAACGCCGCGCGAAACGCGGTGCTTGACACCTGGCACACACCGCCGCCCGGACCGAGCACGGTCTTGTTGCCAAAGATCACATAGGCGTCCTCGTAGCCGTTCGCTTCGACCACCTCATTCAGATATTTGTCGAATGAAAATACCGCGCCCGGCGGCACGACGATGCCGTCGAATTGCGCCGTCGCGGTCTTGATATTCTGAATGCGTCCGGGGATCGAGTGTTTGAATTGGCTCACCCCCTGCGACACCAATTCCTTGATGCCCATCTTGGAGATGTCGCGCATATCCACTGCGGGCTTGTTCAACTGAACGCTGAGCGCGACCGAATTTTCGCGCAGCGCCTCGATCGGCGTCAGCACGCGCGGGCTGGCGTTGCCATTCACGCGCGACTGCGCGGTCGCAGCAGCGGCGAATTTTTGCTCGATCTGTTTTACGGTCGCGTCCACGTCGAGCGTGCGCCCTTCCTGACTGGTCACAATCGCCGTCACATTGCCATTGTTAAAATGCAACCGCGCGTCGCGCGGCGTTTGATTGATCTCGCGTGCCAGCACTTTGACCTTCGCCGTCAGCGCGTCGTGACTCAACGCGGGCACCAGGCGAATCGAATTGTCCGCATTGCTAACCGACTGGATCGAAATCATCGCGGCGAGGGTTGCCTGATCGATCGCCCATTCGCGATCGCCGAACGTGAGAATCACGGGCGCGCGCAAAAAGTTTTCAATCTGCGTACGCGCGGCGCTGGTGTCGGCGAGCGCAGGGTCGGATTCCTGAACCGCCACTTGAATGTCGCCGCTGTTGGTGTCGAGCAACCGCTCGCGCACGCGCGTCACCGTTTCCTCGACGTCCAGCTTGCGACCTTTTTGGGGCGAGACTTGCACCGTCTGCAAACCGACGAGACGCAAGCCGCCATCGCGCGCCGGGCGGTCGATTTGTGTCGCGAGCGCCTGCACATACGCGTGTGCGGTCGCTTCATCAAACTGCGATTGGGTGGAAATATCCGCGCCGTTCTGGAATGCGCGCAGTTGCTCTTTCAAATCCCGCAGGAGGTCACCGCTGTGACCAATGCTCATCGCCACGTCCAGCGACGGCTGGAGATCACGCCGTAGACCGAGTTCTGCCGGCGAGGCAACAAACACATGCGCGCCATCGCGCAACACGATTGGTTCGGTCGGCGCGGCGGAGAGCTGGGTCTTGTCTCCTGACCGCTCGCGCAAACGCGTCTCTGCTTCCGCGCGCGTCATCCCGCCGAGGTCTTCGCCGAGCACGCGCACGCCGGGCACGACCCGGTCGCGCAGATAATATTGATAGCTAAAGAGCGCCGCGCCGCCGAGCCCCAGCAGAAGGAACACCAGCATCAGCACGGCTTCCAGTCCGCTACGACGGCGGCGACGGCGCGCGGCGCCTTGCGGGCGCGCGGGCGCAGAATAGATATATTCGGATTGGGGTGAGCGATCTTTCATAGTTATCCTGTAGGAAATTTTAACAACAACTCTTCTCAAAAACCCGATTCAGCGCGGGACATCGCGCCAAATTCAAAGCGCAACGCAATTCCCGTCAAGAAATTTCATTTTTGAGA
>JBBSHK010000422.1:0-3452 GCA_038253185.1 Anaerolineae bacterium
CGAATCCACTGCAACAGTTTCATATTCGCGACGTACATCGCGGCGGTCCATTGTTCGGTATAAAATCCCTCGTGCTCGATTGAGACTGTGTACAAATTCGGATTCTGATTTGGAATCAAGCCGCTCCACGAAGGATTCTTGACAATGCCATTGCCCCACGCGGTATCGTCAATCGAAACGAACTGCGCGATCCGTCCATCTTTTGCGACGCAAAAATGGGCAGACACATTTTCATTCATAAAGGTCGAGTACGTCGCTTCGTAACTCCCCTGCGCGATGTGCAGCACGACTGCTTTTACATTAAAGCCTCCGCGCCCTTCCCAAAAATGCGGCACAGGTTTCTTTTCCGCGAAGGGGCACCAACCGGTGGTCGAAGGTGTCGGCGCGGTATCAAGCGCGCTGACGACGCCGACGCGCGTGTCAGGACCCATCGAACCATCTATGTAATCACCATCTGGCATAGCTACACCTCATCGATATTTTTCGTCCCAACCGATTTCATACCACCCGATGTGAGAAGATCAGCTGGAACAATTTGCCACCGCTCTCTGTCCCGCACAGGGAAAGTCTTCATCGGGTGTAGACGCATTCACCCACCCCGTCGAGATTACAAAATTATCATCCAATCGCGAATGCTGTCAATGCACTCGGCGCGCCAATCGAAACAAAAAAGATCGGCAGACTGCCGATCTCGCGAGATTGTTTTATGAAACCCGCGCGGATCTGTTTCTATTCAAGTCGAACTCGCGAATATTTTTCTCCTCCGCACTCTCAATCTGTTTCTCTCACCCCGAGCGGCTCACTCTTGCGTCAACACCCCGCCACTCACCACAAAGATTTAGAGCGCTTGTGAATCGCAGGATGAGACCAAGTTCTCCAGATGGTCTGTCTCATTCATCACCGTCAGTCGAAACTGAGACTGGTCGAAGATCGATTCGAGCACCGTGAGCGAGGCATTCTCAAAACGCCACGCCCAAAAATTTTCGAGCGGCAGTCCCAGCGCCGAGAGCACCAGCACGCGCAAGACCGCGTCATGCGAACAAATCGCAACGGGCGCGCCGTGCGATGTGGTGAGTATGCGTTCGAAGGACGCGCCCGCGCGGCGCGCCACCTCTGCCAGTGATTCACCTTCCGGCATCACGACCGTGTGCGGCGCGGCACGCCATCGTCCGTACTCGGATGGAAATTTCTCCTCCACTTCGCGCGCCGTCAGCCCTTCCCACAAGCCGTGATGGATTTCTGCCAGGTCCGCGTCAATTGTCACGGGCAAACTTTTGCTCTCCGCGATCGCGTGCGCGGTCTCGAAGGCGCGCCGCAGGGGACTGGCATAAATCGCGCCAAGCGGCTCCGACACGAGCCGCCGCGCGAGCCGACGCGCCTGCTCTCGACCCAACTCGCTCAACGGCGCGTCGCGTTGACCGGTATATCGATGCGCGCGGTTCCACTCGCTCTCACCGTGACGGATCAGAAAGATTTTCAAAGTCACAGGTGCAGCACCTTCGCCCATTGAATGTCAAGCTCCGAGCGCAATTTTTCAAACGCGGGGGGCGGAACCGGATCGTCCAGATTCAGCACCATAATCGCTTCGCCGCGCGGCGCGTCCCGCGCGACTTGCATCGAGGCGATATTAATATCGGCGCCCCCAAGCAGCGTTCCAACTTTGCCGATCATTCCGGGGCGATCGCGGTGGCGCGTCAACAGCACATAACCTTGAGGCACGAAATCAACCCAGTTGCCGTCGAGCTGCACGATGTGCGGCTGGTTTTGCAACACCGTGCCGGCGACGCGGCGCGCGCCTCGGACCCCAATCATATTCTCATAGCGCGCCGTCTCGCGGGTCTTGCGCTCGGCGACTTTTAACCCGTGCATTTCCGCGACGAGACGCGCATTGACCAGATTTACGCGCGCCTCGTGTATGGGTTCGAGCAGCCCTTTGATGACTCCCGCGGTGAGAACGGTGGTGTCTTCCGCTGCGATGGCGCCCGCGTATTCGATCTCGATCGCGTCGAGCGGTCCGCCGACCCACTGCACAAAAAAGTGACCGAGCCGCTCCGCCAAATCAAGGTACGGCTGGAGCAGCGGAGCCAGTGAGGAGGGTACGAGTGGCGCATTCACCGCGAATCGCGCGGGGCGTCCCCCGAGCACCGCGAGCACCTCTTCCGCGATTTCCATTGAAACACGCGCTTGCGATTCTTCGGTCGAGCCGCCGATGTGCGGGGTCAGTACCACGCGCGCGTGCTCGAGCAAGCGCGCGTTGTCCGGCGGTTCGTGATCGTACACATCGAGCGCCGCTCCCGCCAGTGTTCCCGCGTCGAGCGCGTCCAGCAGCGCGGTTTCATCGACCAGCGCGCCGCGCGCGCAATTGATCAAACGCGCGCCCGCTTTCATCATTCCGAATTCGTGCGCGCCGATTAGCTTTTTCGTCTCGCTCGTCACCGGTGTGTGCAGCGAAATAAAATCGGCGGTGGTCAGGATTTCTTCAAGCGGTGCGAGTTGCACTTTCATATGCTGTGCGCGCTCGGGCGCGATGTACGGATCAAAGGCGATGACCATCATGCCCAGTCCGACAGCGCGGCGCGCCACTTCGGAGCCGACGCGTCCCAACCCAATCAATCCTAAACGCTTCCCCACCAACTCGCTGCCGGTAAATTTGGAGCGC
Source organism: Anaerolineae bacterium (assembly GCA_038253185.1). GTDB lineage: Bacteria > Chloroflexota > Anaerolineae > UBA4142 > SHND01 > JBBSHK01. The sequence goes on from JBBSHK010000422.1 coordinate 2,660, forward strand.
TGCCATTCGCGCGCCCGCACCGCGCGGTCGGCTTGTGGAATTCTTCGCGCGAGCGCCATCATCAGGGCGACGGTGTGTTCTGCCGCCGCGACAATGTTCGTCGTCGGCGCGTTCACGACCGTAACCCCGCGCCGTGTCGCCGCGTCCACATCAATGTTATCGACGCCGACACCGGCGCGCCCGACCACGACCAATTGCTTTCCCGCCGCGAGCAGTTGAGCATTTACCTTGGTGCTGCTGCGCACGATCAGCGCATGATAGGACGGCAACAGGGATTCAAGGTCTGCTGGCGCGAGGTGCAGCCGCACATCGACTTGCGCGTACTTTTCCAAAAGCGCGATGCCCTCTGTGCCCAGCGGCTCGGTTACGAGAATTGCCCACGGCGCCGCGCGATTCAAACTGACGCGCGCAGACGACTCGCGATTTTCAACAGTGTGAGTTTCAAGGTCAGTTCGGATCATAGTGGGCGGATTATATGCGACTTTTAGCTTTCGACCAATCAACGTATACTACTACACCGTCGAGCGTTCGTCGTTCCATTCGCGACCCTCAGCGGTCTCACTCTGATCTGAACACGAGGTAGTTATGAATTTACGAATCGCAGGTCCCGTTCCACTGCCGCCGAGTGTACGTCAAGCCGGCGCGCGGCAGATGATCAATCATCGCGGCGACGAATTCGAGCAGCTGTTCGCGCAAGTCCGCGCGGACTTGCGCGCCGATTTCCAAACCGAACAAGAACTTCTGGTGCTGAACGCGGCAGGTACCGGTGGACTCGAATCCCCGCTTTCCAATA
>JBBSHK010000423.1:0-3438 GCA_038253185.1 Anaerolineae bacterium
ACCAGATGAAATGAAAACCGGCGAGCAGAAAGAATAACGAAGTGGAATAAAAGACCGCCGCGCTGAACCATACCAGCGCGTCGATGGCATAAACCGGAATGAGAAACAGTGAGCCAGTCACGAGCGCGACCAGACGGGAACGCGTCAGCCGCCAGGCAAGCCACCCGAGCAAGAGCACGTTGGCAGAATGGAGCATGGCGATGCCCAAGCGTATCCACAATTCGCGCTCCGGTAATTCGCGCGCGAGCAGCGACGCCAGCGCGAGGGCGAGAGGGCGAAAACGAACCGATTCTACCGCTGAGCGTGTCGTCTCGCTCGCGGGGTTGGCGCCGAAGAACTTGTAAACGTAGTCGTCCGCGTACAGCCCGTGCACACCGCCGTGCGCGAACAACGCGACCGCGATTGCCAGTACAAAAGAGAGCGCCAGTAACCAGACCATCAGCCACTGGCGCGAAAAGATTCCCAGTTGCAACAGCGCGTGTGAAATTTTCAATGCTGATAGTCGAAGACAGACACTCTACTTTAGAAACTGCTAACCGTGCGTACTTTTAGCGAATCGCCTTGCGCGCGGCGAGTCGTCCCAGCTTCACCGCGATGTTCGCGCCGGGCATCACCGTTCCGATCGCATCCGCGCCAATATCAAACAGCGCGTCGTTCTCGAGTACGTTAACGACCTGCTTTTTTATCTGCCCTCCCTCGGCGCGCAGCTCGCCCGTCAGCGCGTCGAACTCCACCACCTGGCGTTTGTCCTTCGTTTTCCAATGATACTCGAACGCATACAAGGGTCGATAATATAGAATCACCTGATCGACGTCGATTCGCTCTTCGTGAATCTTGTCCGCCTGAAAAGTTTTCATCAACATCTGCACGAGCTTGCGTACGAGAAATGAGCTGCGCACCTCGGGCACCACGACCACCGCGCCTGCTTGCAGCGCTTCCGGCGATGCCACGTCATTTTTAGTAAAGCTCAAATACTTGGAATAATCGCGCTCTTCACCGTGCAGTGGGTCGAGCATCAGCTCGCGATGAAATTCTTCTACACAATGTTCGACCGCCTCCAGCGGAAAACCCTTTCCGCCCTGCACGGTGTGATCGTGGTCATAAAATGTCACCGACTGTACTTCCGGCTCGACCTGAACGTTATAATGATGGCGGCGGTCATAGCTGTAACGCGCGCGTGCCGAGCCGTACCAGAATGGCTCGTAGCGTTTTTGGCTTTGCGCGATCTCGATCTCATCGGGCTTGGGGCGCTGCATAAATTTGGCGATCTGTCCAAAAGCATCCATCCGCTTTGCCATCGCGCGCTCTTTGATGTCGTCTGCGGAAAATGTGGAAACCAGCTCGATGATTTTTTCGTCGCCCAGGTTAATGTCCATCTTGCACCTCGCCTCGCGTTGGTATTGGCACACGCGCCGCGTTCAAATTCCAACTCGGCTCGCGCGGCAACTCGCCGGGATGTTTGAATTCTATAGCGAACGCGGATTCCGCGCAAGCGCATTTGTCTTTTGTCTCTTTTGTTTTATAATTCCTGTGAAACGACCTGGAGAGTTGATTGTGAAATTATTTCTGACCCGCCTCACTACTTTTTTATTTCTCTTCATTGCGCTCGCGCTCTTCTTCCAACCCCCTTCGCAAGCGGCAACCAAGTCCGTTGAAGTCACACGCCGCGATGGTGATGTCACCATCGACACGCGCGGCGATATGCACTTTGTCGAAACGTGGCAAGTGCAATTCATCGGTGGACCTTTTCACTTTGCCTATCGCGGTATCGAACATTCGCGGCTCGACAGCATCGGCGAATGGGGCGTAAGCGAAGGCGGCTGAAATTATTCCCAAAGCAGCAGCAACGACGCGGGCACCTTTGAGCTTTACTCGGAAAACAATCAAGATTTCATCCGCTGGTATTTCAACTTGACCACGAACCAAGCGCGCACTTTTACCGTCCGCTACACCGTCCACGGAGGACTCCGCATTTATTCTGCGGGCGATCAATTCTTCTGGAAGTTCATCGAGAGTGACCGGCAATATCCGATTCGCTCCTCGAACGTCACGCTCCACCTCCCCTCGAATTTTCAGGCGAATCAGATTAAAACGACCACCTATCTCAACGGCTCTGAAAATACGGTTTCCGCCCGCATCGTCGATGGTCAAACGGTCGCGTTCGCCGGGACGGGTTTCAACGAAGGCGATGAATGGGAGCTGCGCGCGCAATTCCCACACGGCGCAGTGACGAGTGCTCCGCCATCCTGGCAGACTGCCGAGGACGTGCAGCGCGAACGCGAACCGATTTACAATCTGCTTGCCCTCGTTTCTGCGCTCATCTTTCTCATCGGCGGCGGGCTGGGTCTGTATTTGCTCTGGTTCACGCGCGGGCGCGATCAACCGCAAGGCGTCATCGCGCAATATTACACCGAGCCCCCGTCGAGCGATCCACCCGGCGTTGCCGGAACTCTACTTGACGAACGTGTTGATATGCAAGACATTATCGCCAGCATCGTCGATCTCGCGAATCGCGGTGTGATCAAAATGACCGAGCGCGACCAACCGGGGTTTCTCGGCATCGGAATGTCGCGCGATTTTACCTTCGAATTGGTCAAAAGCGCGGAAGGACTGCATCCGTACGAGCAGACCTTGCTTAAAAAAATGTTTGGACGAGGCGCGGCGCGCGATCTTTCCGACCTGCGCGAAAAATTCTACACCGCGATTCCAGAGATCAAGGAGCAGCTTTACAATGAAGTCGTGCGACTCGGATATTTTCCGTCCAACCCGAATACGACGCGCACACTGTATGCGGTGCTTGGTGTGATCGGGTTGGTCGTACTGGGCGCGATTGGGTTTATTGCTTACGGCTTGCTCTCCAGTTTCGCGCCGCTTGCGATTTGTCCGCTGCTCGCGCTCGGCGTCACTGGCATTGGTCTGCTCGTGCTCAGTCCCTTTATGCCGCGCAAAACGACCAACGGCGCGACCGCGGCTGCCAAGTGGGCAGCGTTCAAACGGTATCTGCAGAACATTGAAAAATATACCAAGGTCGAAGAAGCCAAAGACCAATTCCAAAAATACTTGCCGTACGCGATTGCCTTTGGTCTCGAGCATAGTTGGGTCAATAAGTTTTCGCGCATCGACACGCCCGCGCCGACGTGGTATCAACTCTACGGCGGACCGTATCACTCGTACGGTTATGGAAATTACGATGGCGCGCCCTCAATGACAACCGTCGGCGGCGGCTTGCGTTCGCGTGGCGATGGCGGCGGAATGCCTTCACTGAATCAGGCGTCGGGTAGCGCGTTCCGCGGATTGAACAGTATGAGCGAAGGTCTGTTCGCGATGCTGAATACGACCTCATCCGTATTCACCAGCGCGCCGTCAAGTTCGGGCGGCGGCGGCGGCGGCGGTTGGTCCGGCGGCGGCGGCGGTGGCGGCGGTGGCGGCGGCGGCGGC
>JBBSHK010000424.1:0-3416 GCA_038253185.1 Anaerolineae bacterium
CGGGACCGTTATCACAAATTTCAACAGTGACGCGCTCGCCCTCCGCAAAGGTGCGAATCGTGATGACACCTTCGCCGTTCATCGCATCAATCGCGTTGTCGATGATATTCGTCCACACTTGGTTCAACTCGCTCGCGTACGCTTCGATCCTGGGCAAGCCGCGCGCGTATTCTTTTTTCACCGTGACGCCCTGCTTTAACTTGTAGCGCAAAATCACCAGCGTGTTTTCAAGCCCTTCGTGCACATCCACTTCTTGCACCGGCGCTTGGTCGAGATACGAGTATGACTTTATCGATTTAACAATCGTCGAAATGCGTTCGGCGCTGGACGCGATTTCGTCCATGAGCACTTCGACATTGCCGCGCGCCGCGAGCCATTCCAACACCGGCGGAATTTGCTCCGCGGTGAACATCGCGAGTAATTCATCCAGACGCGCGCGATTGAAACCGAGACCGACCAACTGCGGCGCGATCTCCCACGCCTTCGCGATCTCACGCGCTTCCAGCCACTCCTGCACTTGACTTTCCAAATCCGCGCGGTCGAGTGGGTCGAGCTTGGGCGCATTGGCATTAATGAGATTTAATTTCGCGCGCCATTCGGCAAAGGCGGCGCGGCGCGCGGGTTCGAGCGGCAGCGCGTTGAACGCCATCTCCAAGCGTTCGACTTGTTGCAAATCGGTCCGCAGTTGCACCGCCGCGCGCCGCGCCGCCGCCGCGGGATTATTAAGTTCATGCGCGACGCCCGCCGCGAGCGTTCCAAGCGATGCCATCTTTTCACTCTGCCGCAGCATCACTTCGGTATTGCGTAAACGCGAGGCGAAGGTTTTCAATACCGCGAGTGCGGCAGCCGGAGTCGACACCAATAAATTGTTGAACGACTCTTGACTGATTTCAATCAGACGCGCCGGTGTGAGCGCGCGCACGGTGGCAGAACGCGGTGAGTTGTCAAGCAGCGCCATTTCGCCCATCACTTCGCCCGCGCCGCGCCGCGCGATCACGACCTCGCTCGCGCCCGATCGCTTGGTCACCTCGAATTCTCCCTCAAGCACGACGTACGCCGCGTCCCCGGCGTCGTCTTCTCGAATCAGAACGTCGCCGGACTTGAGCGCCAATTCATGCCCCATCGAGATGAGCCGCTGCAAGTCCGCATCGCTCATCCCGGCAAACAGCGGCAGCGGGCGGAGAAAATCTATAACCGAAGATTGCGCTTCTACGACTGCGCTCATTTGGAGAGTGAAAAGTTGAAAGCTAAAAGTTGAAGGTCAATCTTTGACTTACACCAAATCATCCCAAAAAACCGATTAGGCAGTTGAGGCAAAGCCAAACTGATTACGCGCAGCGCAATTCGATTGACATGCTTCATTTTTGAGATGAGTTGACATCACTGCATTTAACAGAGCACGTTCAACCTTCAACCTATAACCTTCACACCGTCTTTAAATATTCCTTGATCGCGGCGAGCGCGATCGCGCCTTCGCCGACTGCCGACGCGACGCGGTGACTGGTGCCGAGCCGCACATCGCCCGCCGCGAATAGTCCCGGCACATTCGTCTCCAGCAAAAACGGTTGGCGACGAAGCGTCCACTCTTTCGGCAGCGCGCCGTCCACGCGCAAATCCGCGCCGGTAAGAATGTAGCCCTTTGCATCACGCTTGACCTGATCGGCGACAAAATCACTGCGCGGGTCGACGCCGATGAAAACGAACAGCGCCGCGCCTTGCAAAGTTTCTTCCATTCCCGTCAGTGTGTTACGCACGGCGACACCTTCAAATTTTCCCGTACCATTCACTGCGATCAAATCCGTATTCAAGCGAATCTCTATTTTTTCATTCGTCTGCAGCGCATCGGTGAGATATTGCGACGAGGACAATTGACCGCGCACGAGCATCGTCACCTTGCGCGCGAAGCGTGAGAGAAAGAGCGCGGCTTGCGCGGCAGAATTCGCGCCGCCCGCGACGAATACGTCTTGGTCTTTGAAATACATCGCCTCAGTGTACGCCGCGCCGTAGAAAATGCCTCGACCGGTCAGGTCCGCCGCGCCGGGCATTTTCAAAATGTGGAACGACGCGCCGGTCGCGATCAGTACCGCCCGCGCGATAATTTCGGAACCGTCGTTCAGCACGAGCACGCGGTACGGGTCTTGCAAGCGAATCTTGGAGACTTCTTGCGTCGCGAGGATTTCCGCGCCAAAGCGTTGGGCTTGCGCGAGCGCGCGGCGTGTTAATTCACCACCCGAGAGACCGGCGGGGAATCCCAAATAATTTTCGATCTTGGGACTGCTGCCCGCCTGACCGCCGGGCGCTTCACGTTCCGTCACGACGACACGCAAACCATCGGACGCGGCATAGACCGCCGCCGCAAGTCCCGCCGGACCGCTGCCAATGATCGCGACATCGTACACGGCTCGCGCCGCGCGCGTGTGCAGACCAATTTTTTCTGCCAGTTCGCGCGTGGTTGGCTCTACCAAAAATGTGCCGTCAGGAAAAAATATTGTTGGCAGACGTAGCGTGCCATTGTTCGCGCCCTCGACCAGCGCGTGCGCTTTGGAATCCGCTTCGACATCCAACCATTGGTACGGGATCTGATAGCGCGCGAGAAAATCTTTTGCCTCGTGCGATTTGAGCGACCACAAGGTGCCCGCGACGCGAATGCCTTCATATGGCAGCCGCACATTCGCGCGCCATTCTTCCAACAAATCGTCGAGCACCGGATACAAGCGGTCTTCGGGCGGGTCCCATGGCTTTAATAAATAATAATCCAGCGCGACTTTATTGATGCTGCTGATGGCGGCTTCGGTGTCGGCGTACGCGGTGAGCAAAACTTTTTTCGCTTCGGGAAAAATTTCGCGGGCGCGTTCGAGGAATTCAGTGCCGCTCATTTGCGGCATACGTTGGTCGACGAGGAACAGTGCGACGATTTCATTGCGCTGCTGCAAACGCTGCACCGCGTCGAGCGCGCTCGCGCCCGAATCCGCTTTGATCACGCGATAGTCTTTGCCATAACGCGGACGCAAATCGCGTTCGACCGCGTTGAGCACGGCAGCGTCATCATCCACAATTACGATTGCCGGTTTGGGCAACGCGTACTCCTTAGAGTTTAATCCAACGGACGGAGTTGATAATTCTTCAACTCTTCTGCCGACAGTTCGTCGGGTGGAACCAAGCGGTAATGTTTTTCCGAAGAGATCGCGATGCCGTTTGCTCCTGCCTCAAGTTGAAATAGCGCGATGAGTTCATCGTCCATCCATTGAGCCGCAATGGGTTTGCACATCAAATCGGGGAATTTTGCTTCGCACAACGCGACATCTTGTTCGATTTGCACAATTCCAATGCGATCGCTCCGACCTTTCGCCTGTATCGGAAGGACATAGTGGACGCCGCGCTTGTCAAGTCCGATGTAGATTTCGTCGGTCTCAACC
>JBBSHK010000425.1:0-3409 GCA_038253185.1 Anaerolineae bacterium
AATTCGGCGAGTTCCTCGTCGCGCCGCGCCTTGCCGTTCGTCGGGATTTGGTTTTGAGACGCGGTTGCGCCACTGGGCAATTGTGGCACAGCCGCGGGCAGCGAGGCGACCTCGCGGGCACTGGCATCGACCACGTTCGCGGCATCCGTTGTCGGGCTGACGGTGGTCTCGCTTGAAGCGGCATCATGTTTTTCGGCGATGAGCAAGCGATGGTACGCGACCAAAGCATCGACAATCTGTCGGCTCTGAATACTCGTCTCGCGTTCCATCTTCTTCACGCGAAAGACTTCGAGCCGCCGAAAAATTTCTTCGACAATCATTTGCGGGCGCGCCACATCATAAAAAATCAGCGGATCGCCACCCGCGACCTGCACTTCGACATTCCCATAATTCAAAACGGCATGAAGCACATTGGGACGTTTCGCGCGCACGTCCTGGACGTTGGCGAGTAGCGCGACGGTGGAGCGCTCATTCAAGCCAAAGGGACGACGTTCGACGTCGATGATTTCGCGTTCGTTGATTTGATAGATGTCGTTGCGCCAGTCTTCCCATTGATATGCCAGTCCGGCAAAGCCCGCCAGAAAGAGCACCGAGCCCACCGCAAAAAACGCAGTGCCGGGCAGCGCGCGTGCCAGCGGAATGAAAGCATAAATCGCCGCGACGAGGAGGGCAGCCGCGACCAGCAGCAGCCAGAGGCGTATTTGTCCGAACAATGCAATCCAATGCTTGCGCCAGGTGATCGTCTCGCCGCGCCGCAACTCATCACCGAACCAACTCTTCCACCAATCCTTCAGCTTCTTAACCCAATCCGTTTTGGGCTTGGTAATGGTGGGCGCCGTGGGTTCAGTTGCCTGTGGCAGCGGCTCTTTCAGCACATAGTGCCGCAGTTCTTTTCCCACGTGGCGACGAAAACGTTCGCGCTCTTTCGCCTGCTCAAAGGCGCGCAGCAGCATAACTTGCTTGCTAATATCCTTCTTTAAATCTTCGGCACGGGCGATCCGGTCAAAGACGAGCGAGTTCGCGTCTTTGCCCGCCGAGTGAATTTCGAGCGAGCCCATATCAATAAAGGCGCTGACGACTCCGTGCTTGACCACCGTCATCGACTGAATCTTGCTGATGGGAATTTCATCGCGCGTTTCGCGCAAGCCCAGCGCGCGATCGGCGCGCACCACGCGCTTGTTGGTCACAATAAAATCATCGTCCGCCCAATCGCCTCCCGACCAAATTCCCCATCCGACGACGATGATCAATGCCACGACACCGATGACCATGAGCGGTGTGCCGCTCACAATTCCAAATGCGTTCAAACCAAACAGGACTCCCGCCGCCACCAAGCCAACCAGCAGCGGAGGGAGTAAGGTAATGAATAGCGTCGCGATGTGGCGATGAGTCGTGACCGCGATGGTCTCGCCCGGAGTGAGCCAGCTGAAACCCATCGTGAGCTTGCGCTGCTGCTCGTTCACTTCGGGCATAAAACGCAGAATGTCCGGACGCTGCTGAATCAGTTCGTCAAAGGCCGCGCGCGCGATGGCATACAGTGTCGCTTTGCCCAACGCCTCGACGGTGTACTCGGACGGCTCTTCGGAAGTAAACATCTTGATTCCGAAAAATTCGCCGGGTCCCTTGGTGCCCGCCGGTTTTTCAAAACCCTCGGCATCCGTTTTGCGGAAATGAACGTAGCCCTCATCGATAATGAAAAAGTGCGAGGTGAGATCGCCCTGATGGATAATGTCTTCCCCCGCGATAAAATCCTCGCGCGTAAAAATTTCCGCCAGCGCCTGCAATTGCACCGGACGGAGATGCGAGAGAAAGGGAACTGCGCGCAGGCGAGAGATGGTATTCATAAACAAATTTGGAATGCTGAAGGGTGAATGCCAAATGGAAAAACGAACTCAGGATTCACCATTCACAATTTACAATTTCTCTTTCAGCTTTTGCGCGGCGGCGCGCGTCATGCCTTCGACCGTGACGAGTTCCTCGACACTCGCCTCGCGAATTTTATCCAACGAGCCGAATTTTGACAAGAGCGCGCGGCGGCGGCGCGGTCCAATGCCGGGAATCTCATCGAGCTGCGACGCCAGCCCGCGCTTGGCGCGCAAGCTGCGGTGGTAGGTGATGCCGAAACGGTGCGCCTCATCGCGAATGCGCTGTAACAAATGTAACGCCTCGGAATTGCGCGGCAGGCGAATCGCATCGGCGCGCCCCGGCACGAACACTTCTTCTTCTTGCTTCGCCAGTGAGATCAGCGTCACGCCTTCGACCCCAAGCTCTTTGAAAACTTCTTCTGCCGCGCTCAGTTGTCCTTTGCCGCCATCAATGATAACGAGGTCAGGCATCCGCGCCCACGATTCTTCGTTTTTTCGTTCGGCGGTCTTGAATCCTTTCGATTGGGGAATTTTTGATTTCGGATTGTCGGAGCGGAGCGGAGCTGCCGCGCTTTTTGCGGGACGGGTTGCGGATTGCGGAGACGCGAGTGGGGATGGCTCATCACCGGCTTCTGACTTCAGCCTTCCGCCTTCATCCCTTCCATTCCACGCGTCACGCCCCTGCTCCGCCGTTTTCGCTTCACTATATCGCTTGAACCGTCTTCGCAAGACTTCTTGCAGCGAGGCGAAATCATTTGGACCCTCAACCGTCTTGATTTTGAATTTGCGATAGTCGCTCTTTTTCGCCGCGCCGCGTTCGAACACCACCATTGCGCCAACCGAATTGGTGCCTTGAATATTAGAGATGTCGTAGCACTCCATTCGCAGCGGCGGCTTTTCCATCCCCAACGCCTCTTGCAATTCTTCTACCGCTCGAACGTGCTTGTTCTCGTCGGCGAGCCACTGCGCCTTGATCGTCTCTAGCGTAATGCGCGCATTCTCTTCCGCCATATCGAGCAAGCCGCGCCCGCCATTATTGTGCGGCACGCGCAGCGTCACAGTCTGACCTTTGCGCGTCTTGAGCCACTGCTCGATAATTTTCGATTCGTCAATCAATTCCGGCAGCAAAATTTCCGGCGGCACGAAGGCGGCTTGATCGTAAAATTGGGTGATGAAGGACGAGAGCACATCGTCACCATTGGCGTGCTCCGTCCCCTCTAGCACAAAATATTCGCGCCCCAATAATTTTCCGCCGCGCACAAAAAAGATTTGCACGCACGCGCTGCCGTCGTCTTTGGCAAACGCGATCACGTCCTGATCGATCATCTCCGGCGACACGACCTTTTGATGTTCGGTAACGCGCTCGATGGCTTGCAATTGATCGCGATAATACGCCGCGCGCTCGAACTGCATTTGTTCCGCCGCCTGCTCCAATTTTTCGCGGATGCTTGTCGTCACCTCTTCGTTGTGCCCTTGCAAAAATTGCGAGAGACGGTCGACCATCTCGCGATACTGCTCCTGATTCACATTGCCAATGCAGGGCG
>JBBSHK010000426.1:0-3403 GCA_038253185.1 Anaerolineae bacterium
GCCATCATGGTTTTCCCAAAGGGATCCCCGTGGGACAACCTGAGGGTTATTTCGGATAAAGTCTAATATACAGTTGCCAGCAGACTGAGGAGCGTCGTGAGCAATGATAATTCCTGCACGGCGGAATTATAAAGCGCGTGCGCGCGTTTTTCAATGCCACGTGCCGGCGTTGCCTCCGACATTTTCTTATGGTATACTGCTGCCAATTCCGATGAAAATTATTCCGACGTTCGGTTATTATTTTGCGTGGTACTTTTACGCCCGCGCGCACGCGCGGTCGAATCACCACGCCGACTGAACGCGGTTCATCTATCGTCAGTCACAAATTGAGAGCGTGGGGTTTCGACCCTACGCTCTTTTTATTTTTTCACAGCGAGGCGTTTATGGTCATCGTAATGAAACATCACGCGAGCGCGGCGGAAATCGCGCGGGTTGTGCAAGACATCGAAGAGCTTGGCTTTCGCGCGCATCTCTCGTCGGGCGAAGAGCGCACCATCATCGGCGTCATCGGCGACGAACGTCCGCTCGAACCGGAACATTTTGAAATGCTCGAGGGCGTCGAGCGCGCGGTGCGGATTCTGCATCCGTTCAAGTTGGCGAGCCGCGACTTTCATCCCGACGATTCCATCATTCGGATCTCCCTAGATGGCACAGCCATCAGGGAGGTGCCAAATGGCGACACGAAGGGCGCCATCATTGGCGCGCAGCAGGTGGTCACGATGGCGGGACCGTGCGCGGTGGAATCGCGCGAGCAGTTGATGGAAACGGCGGCGGCGGTGAAAGCAGGCGGCGCGCAAATCTTGCGCGGCGGCGCATTCAAGCCGCGCACCTCGCCTTATTCGTTCCAAGGACTTGGATTAAAAGGTCTCGAAATTTTGCGCGAGGCGCGCGAAGAATTCGGAATGCCGATCATCACCGAAGTGGTGTCGCCGCAGGATGTGCCGCTCGTCGCGCAGTACGCCGACATTCTCCAAATCGGCGCGCGCAATATGCAAAATTTCGCGCTGCTGCACGCGGTCGGCGAGAGTCAGAAACCGGCGCTGCTGAAACGCGGACTGATGTCAACGGTCGAAGAACTTTTGATGGCGGCGGAATATATTCTCTCGCACGGCAACACGCGCGTGATGCTGTGCGAACGCGGGATTCGCACCTACGAGCCGGCGACGCGCAACACTTTTGATATCAACGCGATCCCGCTGCTCAAATCATTGACGCATCTGCCCGTCATCGCTGACCCCAGTCACGGCACGGGCAAATGGGATTTGGTCGCGGCGGTCGCGCGTGCGGCAGTCGCGGCAGGCGCGGACGGTTTAATTATCGAAGTGCATCGCGATCCCGCACACGCGCTGAGCGACGGCGCGCAATCACTCAAGCCGGAAAAATTCGCGCAGACGATGCGCGAGGTGCGCCAGATCGCGCAGGCGGTGGGGCGAAGCGCGTGAAGCAAAGCGGAAGGCGGAAGGCAGCCCCCTCCCTCACCCTCCCACGCACGCGGGGGAGGGAAGGGGTGGGGGTTCATACTTCTACTGTCGCCATCGTCGGTCTCGGCTTGATGGGCGGGTCGCTCGCGCTCGCGTTGAAAGCGAATCGCGCGGTGAAAAAAATCATCGGCATCACGCGCAACCGCGCGACGCTTGATGCCGCGCTCGCGCGCGGGGCGATAGATGCGGCGAGCGACGACATGCAAATCTTGCACGAGGCAGATATTATTATCCTCGCCGCGCCGGTGCGAACGATCATTGACCAACTCCCGCGCGTAGGCGAGCTTGCGCGCGAGGGCGCACTGATTATTGATCTCGGCTCGACCAAACGCGAAATCGCGCGCGCGATGGACGAGCTTCCGTCACGCGTTTTCGCGGTGGGCGGACATCCGATGTGTGGCAAAGAATCGAGTGGCTTTGAAGCGGCGGACGAGACGCTCTATCTCAATAAAATTTTTGTGCTCACGCCGACCGCGCGCTCGGATGAAAACGCGATGAGCCGCGCGACAGAGTTGGCGCGGGCAGTTGGCTCGCGCGTGGTCGTGCTCGACGCAGAACGACACGATCAGATCGTCGCGGCAATCAGTCATTTACCGTACCTCGTCGCGTCGAATCTGGTGAGTACGGTCGCAGCTTGGGCGAATGGCGATGAACAAGTTCTTGAAATTGCCGCGAGTGGCTTTCGCGATACGACGCGGCTCGCCGCGAGCGACACCGAGATGATGCTTGACATCTTGCTGACGAATAGTGAAAATGTAGCGGAGTTAATGCGCGACTATGCGCGTTCGTTCGCGCAGCTCGCGGATTTGATTTACGGTGAGGACGAAGCGAAACTGCGCGAAATCTTAGAACGCGCGGCGGCGAAACGACGAGCATTATTCGTAGGACAAAGGGATGCGAACTAGAATTACATTCTTGCTTTTGGCGGCGTCCCTGCTGATCCCTGCTTGCAGTAACAATCTGTCGCTCGCCGCGACGCCATCGTCGCCAGCCGTTGCCATTGCCCCAAGCTCGACATCGATACCGCCGACGGCAACAAATGTATCTCCCTCCGCAACTCCAACCGCCACCATCTCACCAACGATTGAACCAACGTTCACTCCATCAAACACGCCCCCTCCCTCGCCGACTCCGACGCGAATCGAACCTTCGCCGACTCCATTGCCTACGCTATCTCCTGATCAAGCCTTTGGAACCGAACTCGGCGGGATCACCAACGATCTTTATGGTTCACAGCTTGGACCGCAGGTGCAACAACTTCTGAATAATGGCGACATTCGAAGCATTGAGGGTAAGTATGGCATCAGCCTCAGAAATCCTGATGGTACTCCGGGATTGTGGATAGTGACTGCCGGCCCGCTGGGAATAGATGGACGGCTCGTCAATGCTATCCAAAATGGATGGAATTTTATAAAGAAGTATGATCCTGATAGAGCAAAAAAGATCAGTACTGACTGGGGTACAAAAGTAATATTATATGGAACAGATTGTGCCTCTCAAGATTGTGACTTTCATACTGTGAATGGCGACAATAGAACGTCGACCAATAAAAGTCTGAGTAATGGTGATGGAGCAATTATACTTGGCAAAGTCGCCCCTCAATCATCATGGGATTTTGGTGATATGATAGAAAGGATAGTTTGTGAGTCTGTCCAACATAGAGATTCATCAACCTGGGAGTATAATCCTCATACCAAACGCTATGAAGTGAATCGGCCTGGATTATGGGACTTAAATGCAGAATGGGATTCGTTAGGTGAACTTCGTGCCTTTGCTTCCAAACTTCCTCCTGGATCAAGTAAACAGTCTATTCTTGCTGCTGGCCAACAATTTGAAAACTTCCTAAGACAAGCAGGTAATCTTCCTTACGGTACTCAGTAACAAGCCTCCACGTAGCGATCGTTTTAATAAAATCCCGGTAA
>JBBSHK010000427.1:0-3394 GCA_038253185.1 Anaerolineae bacterium
GCTCATGGCATTCGTCCTTCTCGCCGCCGCGTATTCGATCGTCGTTCCAATTTTCGAAGGTCCCGACGAAGACGATCATTTTCGCTTGATCAAATATCTCGCCGACCAGCGCGCGCTGCCGGTACAATTATTTCAGCCCGGTGGCGGTGAAGCGGGACATCAAGGTTGGCAGCCGCCGTTTTATTATGCCCTCACCGCGCTGGTGATTTCTCAGGTCAACACCGCTGATTTCGAACAGCATCTCTGGCGCAATCCTGCCGCATCGTTTCAAGGCGAGCGCGCCTGCTGCGGTCGCAATTTTTATTTTCACACCGATAGCGAGAATTTCCCGTACAGCGGCGCCACACTCGCCATCCACCTCGCGCGTGGAGTTTCGATCCTGTTCGGCATGCTCACCGTTGCGACAATTTACGCGCTCGTGCGCACTCTTTTTCCGGCTCCAAAATGGCTGGCACTCACCGCGGCAGCGGTTGCCGGATTCAATCCGAGCTTTCTGTTCGCGAGCGCCCTGGTGTCGAACGATGTCCCGCTCGCCGCGTTGTGCTCACTCGCGCTGCTGCTTTCGATCAAACTTTTGTATGGCGACTACGCGCCGAACCTTAGAAATTTTGCTCTGCTTGGAATCGCGCTCGCGCTCGCGCTGTTGGTCAAGACCACCGCGCTGGGACTCGTGCCGCTCGCGCTCGCAGTTGCCGTGTGGGTCGCGTGGCAGAATCGCGCGGGCGCACGGCTCAACATATTCGCGAAGGCGCTGGTGGGGATCGTCGCGCCCGTGATGGCTTTAACCGGTTGGTGGTTCGCGCGCAATCAAATGCTGTACGGCGATCCACTGGCGTACCGTCTGATTTACACCTCCGCGATTTTTCCGCGCGAGCAGCCGCTCACCGCGGCAGAATTATTTCGGATCAACTTGCCGTGGATGTGGCAAACCTTTTGGGGAGGACCCACGCCCGGCGATTTTCCGCCCGCGCTGCTGTTCGTGCTCGGCGGACTGGTGCTGCTCGCGATGGTCGGATTCATACGGGGCGTTCTGTCGCGACGTTGGACGCGGCAGATGCCAGCACTCACGTTGCTCGCCGCGTGGTGCGGTTTCATCCTCGTCGCGCAAATCCAATTTATTCGCACGAGCGGCGGGACGGATCAAGGTCGCTATCTCTTTCCGGCAATCGCCTCGTTGGCGCTTTTGTTTGTCCTCGGCAGCAATGAAATCGCCGACGCGCTCGCGCGTTATTTCCGACGCGCCTCGCGCGCGCACACACTCGCGATCTCTACCGGCGCGCTGATGTTCGCGCTCGCGCTGTTTGCGTTATTCGGTCTCACGCTGCCCGCGTACGCCCGCCCGCCGCAATTTGACGAATCGCAAATTCAGGGCGCGCGCGTGAATTTTAATTTTAATAATGAGTTGGCGCTGCGTGGCTTTTTACTCTCCGCGCGCAGTGTGTCGTGTGGTGGGACGTTGGAGGTGACTCTGTACTGGAATGCGTTGGCACCAATGAAAGTGAGCTACCGAACTTTTGTACATTTGGAGCAGGAGGGCGGCGCGGTCGCGGGGGTGAAGGATGTGGTTCCCTACGGCGGCGCGTATCCGACAGTCTTGTGGAAACCGCGCGAATGGGTGCCGGACACAATTCATCTCTCGCTCAATCGCGGCGCACGCGCGGGTTTGTATAACGTGGTCGTCGGCGTGTATCCGTTCGGTCAACCGGAGAATCGAGTGAATCTGGTTAGCTCGGACGAGGACGCGGCGGTGCTCGATTCCGTTCAGGTCTACGCGCCGGCGGGAGGATGTGCTTGATGCGCGCGCAGCGACGAGATTTTGCCTCACTGGCAGCGCGTATGAAGTGGGACGCGGCATTCGGGTTCGCGCTATTCGTCGCGTCCTTTGCGCTGTACGCGCGCACGGTCGCGCCGGGGGTGCTCGACGCCGACGGTGGCGAATTCCAAACAAATATTTTTCGGCTCGGCGTCAGTCACACCGGCTACCCGCTTTATTTTCTGCTCGCTAAAGTATGGACGCTAATCTTTCCGTTCGGCAGCATCGCCTATCGTGCGAATCTGTTTTCCAGTCTGTTTGGAGCGATCACGGTTGCTCTGGTTTACGCAACGATGCGCGTTCTTGCTACATCACGTGGGGCGGCTTTTTTCACCGCCGCGCTGTTCGCGGTGTCGCGCGTCGAGTGGTCACAGGCATTGGTGCCCGATGTCTATACGCTCAATTCTTTTTTCGTGGTGTTGGTTATTTTGCTGGCAGTGTTGTGGCGCGCGGGACGCATTTCATTACTGTGGCTCGTCTTTGCGTACGGACTGTCGCTGACGCATCATCGCACAATGATCTGGATCGCGCCCGCGCTCGCGCTTTTTGTTTTGGTGAGTGAAGGACGCGCGCTCTTGCACCCGCGTCGTTTGATTCCGCTCCTGCTCGCGTTCTCTTTGCCGCTGCTGTTGTACCTTTACATTCCACTGCGCGGCGACAGCGATGTTGGCGTCGAGTATCACGCGGCGAACAAGGTCAATGTGCTCGCGCTGAATGTGCTTTACGACCTGCGTTTGCAGCCGACCTTTTTGTGGTCGCGCGTGTGGACGACCTATGTGCCGCTGCTGGTCGAGCAATTCACGTCGGTCGGATTCGCCTTGGGGCTGCTCGGAATAGTTACGCTTGCACGCAATCGCGCGCCGCGCGGTTTTCCTGTGAACCTCGCGCCGCGCGATTTGTTGCTGCTGCTCGGTGTGGCGCACCTATTCGAGACGGCGTTCGCGCTCGCGTTCTGGGTGGTCGATAGTGAGATATTTTTTATTCCGTCGTATCTCACCTTTTTATTTTTCGTCGGCATCGGTCTCGCACGCGCGCTGGATGGACTCTACGCGCGGCATTATCGCTTGGCGTACGCGCGCCAATTCGCGCCGCTCGCATTCGCAACAATCCTCGCGGGAATTTGTGCGTGGCTCGTCGTGACGAATTTTCCGCGCGTGGATCAGAGCGGCAACGATGCGGTAGAAACGCGCTGGCAGGAAATTTTTTCACAACCGTTGGAAGCGGGCGCGACGCTGATGGGCAATTGGGAATCGCTCACGCCGCTCGAATATTATCAATATGTCGAGCAGACGCGGACCGACCTGAAACGCGTCAAGTTGGTGCTCTACACCGATCAGCTCAAGCTCGCGCCGCAAGGCGATGTGCGAAAACTCGCCGAGCAAAAACTCGACCAAGGCGATTCGATTTATTTGACCGTGCACCCCGCGCAGACAGAGACCCTGGTCAGTCTCACCGAATTGGAACTCGCGCCGATTGCTTCCTTGTGGCGCGTGGCGTGCTGCCACACCGAAACTCCCTTTGTTCTCGATGTGCCCTTTGGTGATAATCTGTTGCTCCGCTCCTTTGGACTCTCTTCTTCCA
>JBBSHK010000428.1:0-3385 GCA_038253185.1 Anaerolineae bacterium
AGAAAAATTTTTGCCGGGGATCGATCTTGGACTGCTCGGGCTAGAGGGCGATACGCTCCCTCCGACGAGCGGGACATCTCCGAATAATGGCGCGGCGCGAGTGGCGAAGGTCGCGGATGCGATGAAGTTATGAGCAGCGTTATGGTGCTGGAAGCCAAGGGCAAGAAGTCGGTGCGCGACATACCGGTTAAAAAGGTATGGCAGGCGGTGCATCGCGCGAATCTGCGCTTGCAGTTGCACGTGATCGGCGAGACACACAAACTGCTGGTCGAGTTTTTGAAGCAAGCGCGCGGGTCGCTCACGGAGCACGCCAAAAGTGACGGCACGCTGGACGGGTTGGGACTCTATCGAACGCAAGGCAACCTGGAGCACGCATGGCATTCGACCTTTGCGGACTGGAAAGAGATGTTTCGCCAAGCGCAGCGCGACGCCGCGAGTATTCCCTTCGGCGCCCTCGCGGTGTATCACAATGAGATGGTGGTAGCGGCAGTCAAGTCGCTTACGGAAGCGTCATTTACCGAAGCCGAGTATGATCTCGATTATGTGTTCGATCCGCAGTTGCAGGCAGTGATCGACGCGGCGAATGGGCGGCTTTATGACGACGGGTTGAATTTGAGCCAGCGCATCTGGCTGCTCGACCATAAATCATATGATGGAATTCGCGGCGTGGTATCGGCAGGTGCGGCGAACGGCGACAGCGCGTGGACCATCGCAAAGGGTTTGGAATCGTATCTCGGCGCGAACCAGGACTGCCCGCGCTGGACGGCGAGCCGCTTGGCGGAGCTTTCCAAAAAGGATATTGCGGCAGGAGACCGCACCGGTTTGTTGAGCGGCACCGCGTGCGATGGCGGCGGTGTGGCATATAACTCGCTGCGTCTGGCGCGCACGGAGCTGCAATACGCGAGCGCGCTGGCAACCGATCGCGTGATGGAGCGGATGCCGTGGATTGAAAAGGAAGAAGTGCATCTGAGTCCGGGGCACGGCGAGCGCGATGTATGTGACGGGAAAGCGGGAGTGCATCCGAAAGGTGAGGTGAATTTGCCGCTGCATCCGCATTGTCTGTGCTACAAGACCGCGGTGCTGATGGGAGCGGGCGAATTTTCGGCGAGGCTCGGCGACTGGATGCGCGGAGATGAGCCATGGTCCGAGATGGACCAATACCAGCAATCGATCGGCGGAGATGTGACGCGCGGGTTGAATGGCGCCGTGTTCGCGGTGCTCCCCGCGTGGTTATAGATGCCAACGCTCAGAGATTCGCTGCTGCAAGCTTTGCAATATGACGCGGCGCTGGCGATGGTGCTGCCCGGCGGGGTGTGGAGCGCGACGGAGATCAGTCGTCAGAATACGCCGGGCGCATTTGATGCGAACAAGGAACTCAAGCCGTCTGCGCTGATCCGATGGAGCACCGAATCGCCGGACGGACCGTACACGAGCAGCAGTCGCGCCTATTTCACCATCTATTTTTATCAGCGCTTTGGCGAGGATGTGATCCAGCAGGCGATGGAGCGGGTGTTCAAGGTGCTGCATCGCCAGAAGGTCGGCGAAGGCGTGTGGGAAGTGCAGTGGGCGGATGATGTGCGCGACCAGCAGGATGAAGCGCTTGGAGCGGCGCTGTCAACCAGCCGCTTTGTGGTAATTCGAATTCGTTAATTCGTTAGGAGGACTTGTGCGAATCCAATATGTGAGCTCGGCGACGGTACGTATCTGGGACGGTCTCTGGTTTACGCCGGAGAACGGTCACACGGTGGAAGTGACCGACGCGAATGTGGTAGCAGACCTACTGACGCATCCGCCGAGTGATTTTGCGGTGGCGGAGGATGAACCGCTGCTGACGCTTGACGGGATGGACCGCACGCGGGCAGCGCAGCTCGCTATGGCGGGCATCGCGTCGCTCGACGAGTTGGCGGAAGTGAGCACGGAGAGGGAGCAGGAACTGGCTACCGAGATGAATGTAGATGCTGGAATTGTCCAGCAGTGGGTGGATGGCTCCGAAAAAATTCGGACCGAGCGCGCGGCTGCGCTCGTAGGCGCTCAGTCAGGGAGCGCCATCGAAACAGATTCTGAGGAGGGTTAGAAAATGCCTGGTTATGGACAAAAACCTTTCGGGCTGCGCGAAGTCCGATTGATCAAGGGTGCTACGGTTATCAGTTTGCCCGCCGCGACGAAGCTCTCGTTCAAGGAGCGCATCGTGAAAGATGAGCTGAAGGGCAATGACAAGATCGTGGGAACGGCGGCGATTTCCGAGGCGGTGGATTGGGAAATCGATCAGGGCGGTATCAGCCTGGAAGCGTATGCGCTGATGACGGGTCGCTCCGCGGTGGAGAGCGGTGTGGCGCCGAACCGCGTGGATACTATGACGGGTCGCGCGCAGGATACGTTTCCGTATTTCAAGGCGTATGGCAAGTCGGTGGGCGATGGCACGGATGATATGTGGTGCGTGCTGTTTCAGATGAAGCTTACCGAGTTTGATGGCTCGCTCGATATGGACAAGTTCGAGGTCTCGAAGTGCAAGGGACTCGCGGTGGACGACGGCGTGAACGGCGTCTTCCAATTTGTCCAGCACGAGACCGCGACCGCGCTGCCAACCACGTAAGTCTGACAACCTAGGGGTTGGCTGCCGATTATACTATCGGCTGCCGATAGTATAATCGGGAATAGTAATGTGACCCGCTCCCCAGCCCTCCCTGCTGCACGGGAGGAGGGTGGGGACTGGGAGAATGGAATAGTCATGGATTTGAAGCAATGGCGCGCGTCGCGGCGCGCCACGATCACGCTGCCCAGCGGCTTGGAAGTGATATTGCAGAAGGTATCGCTGCAAGACTTGGTGGTGTCGGGCACGCTGCCTGCCCCGCTGCTGCAAGAGGTGTACCGGGTGTACCAAGAGGGCGGTTTTGGAGACGGCGCGGAGGTGAACTTTGACAGCCCGGAGATGTCGAACATTCTCGAAAAGTTGCCGGACGCGATCAAGATGTTCGATGCGGTGAGTCGCGCGGCATTGGCTCAGCCATGCGTGGGGGAAGTGCCCGACGATGAGCATATCACGCTGGCGGAATTGTCGCTCGAGGACAAGGAAGCGATTTTCAACTGGGCGAGCGCGGAGGTGCCCGCGCTCACGCCCTTTCGTGCGGAACCGAACGGAGATGGCGCTGCTGCACCATCTGGCGGCGAACTATCACCAGCGCCCTAGCGCGATTATTGGTATACGCGATGAATGGGCGGCATACCAGTTCGATCTCGCGGTGATGTACGTGGGCACGCGCGAGCGATCGGAAGAATCGGATGCGCCTGCGAATTCGGCGCGTGGATTCCAAAGTGGACGCCGGTTTGTCGGAAAAAAGGTGCAGATGACGCCCGAGCAGTTTGTTGAAACGCTGAAGGAGCGGCA
>JBBSHK010000429.1:0-3372 GCA_038253185.1 Anaerolineae bacterium
ATGGAATTCGTCGAGTGGACGAAAAGCATTTGGCACAAAAACGGCACCGCGAAAAAAGCGATCAAAGAAACCGCGCGCAGCATCTGGCGCTTTGGCACACAAAGTAAGAAGGTACGCAGCACGCAAAAGACCAAGGGCGTCGCGCATCCCGCGCCCTTTCCGCTCGACTTGCCGCTGCGCTTGATTTTGTTGTACACGAACGTCGATGACATCGTGCTTGACCCATTTATGGGCAGCGGCTCAACCGCGATTGCGGCAAAGCTGACACAGCGGCATTACGTCGGTTATGAAATTTCGCCGGAGTATGTCGAGCTGGCGAACGAACGCATTCAACTCTACACTTCGCCCCAGCCCTACATTCCCGAGCTGACGATGCGACCTCCGCAAAAATCCAAACCGCGCAAAAAGAAAAGCAATGGGAACGGGAACGGACACGAGGCGGGAGCATAAACTCTCGCCTTTTTATTTTGCTGTTGAATTGTGAATTCGCAATTGCGGATTAAAATAATGATCTTACGTGAGCGATGATTGATGCTTGATACAAACACCAGCGCGCAACCTTCGCGTCTGCAAATCGCCGCCGCGTTCGCCGCGATTTATCTCATCTGGGGCTCGACCTATTTGTTTATTCGCTTTGCGGTGGAAACGTTGCCGCCGTACACGATGGCGGGCACGCGCTTTTTCGTCTCCGGCGTGATCTTGTACATTTTTTCGCGATTGCGCGGGGCAACACCACCGCTGCGAATTCACTGGCGCTCCACTGCGATTGTGGGCGCGCTGCTGCTCTTCGGAGGCAACGGCAGCGTTTCGGTCGCGGAGCAATTGGTGCCATCCGGTCTCGCCGCGCTGCTCGTCTCGATGGTGCCGCTGTGGATGGTGTTGCTGGACTGGCTTCGGCGCGGTGGGGTGCGACCAAGTCGCGGGGTAGTGATTGGACTCGCGCTGGGATTTATTGGATTGATTCTATTAGTACGACCGGGGCAGAGCGCGGATCAAAATCAAATCAATCTTGTCGGCGTCGCGATTTTGATTTTCGCAACGATCTCGTGGGCGACAGGATCAATTTATTCGCGCCACGCGCCGATGCCGAGTTCGCCGCTATTGACGACGGGAATGGAAATGCTGTGCGGCGGCGCGCTGCTGTTCTTCGCGAGCGTTGTCACGGGCGAATGGACTCGCATAAATCTCGCCGCGGTTTCGGCGCGCTCTCTCTTCTCGCTCGGTTACTTGATTCTCTTTGGCTCATTCCTCGCGTTCACCGCGTACGTTTACTTGCTCAAGGTGAGCACACCCGCGCGGGTTTCAACTTATGCTTTTGTGAATCCGGTGGTCGCGGTGTTTTTGGGTTGGGCGCTTGGTGGCGAGCCGCTGTCGTTGACGACCGTCTTCGCCGCGGCGATTATTGTCGCCGGCGTCGCGGTGATTACGCTATATCAAACCAAGCCAGTCGGCGTAGCAAATGATATTCAGGTGTCCAGCGCGCCTGCGGAATAATTTTAGTGGAGGACCTGCGGAAGAGTCGCGGAGCACGGCGCCTTATCAAATGCTGCACGAACCAGCAATCCTTATCGACGCACGAAGGTACGCTTTTTCGGGAGACCAACTTCGCGGCGTATCCAGATATGCAGTAGGATGGTTGCCCACATGCGGAATGGTTTCCACGGTCGCGTGATCTCTTCGATTTTCGCCGCGCTTGGAGGCTCCGGCAGCTTGTAGGCAATTTGTATGGCGTACTGTGTCAGATCATCACTGGGAATTTCATCGACCAAACCCGCGCCGCGATAAAGTACCCCTTGCGCAAAGAATGGTCCGATTCCCGGAATGGATTCCAGTTTTAATAACGCCTCATCTATTGACATGGATCGTAAGACGCCCCGGTCAAGCCAGCCCTCCAGCGCGGCATTTGCGACACCGTGCAATCGCTCGATCTTTTTTCATGTAGACTCTTGTAGCTCCTCAGGGTTAAAAGCACCTGTGGCAGCGGGAACGTCTTAGACTCCTGTCCATCCACGATTATTCGCTCACCCATCTCCTCTGCCATCCGTCGCATGATCGCTTGCTTTTGCTGAATGGAGATGCGATGCCCGATAATAAAACCGGCTGCTGCTTCGTAAGGCGAATGAAACAAAATAGGTCGCAACAATCCGTACTTCTGCTGAAGTTCGCCAATCACTGCGTCGCGCTTTCCCACCTCGGGCCATTCTTCCGCAGCAATATCGAGAGATAGGACGGCGAGCGCTTGGACGCGGGCTTGTCCAGAAATCTCTGAGGGACCATAGACCTTGCCGCGGATTTTTCCAGCGCCCTCCTGTCGCAGAGTTACGGCGGCTGAACCTTTCCAGCCCTCGACCGCAAAGCTCATCACAAGAGTTTTCGGATCGTCCCGAAGCGTGGGCCAACCGCCAAAGTACTGATTTTGGTTGTCAAGCTCAAAGGGACCACGCGGCACATATTCGAACATCACAGCCAGATCAAGGGTCTAACCTTAAAACCTCGCGCGCAATAATCATCCGCTGCACTTCACTTGTGCCTTCGCCAATGAGCGTGAAACGAATGACAGAGCAGCACACCCGGTCGCGTCGTTCTATGCCATTGTCAGGGTCTTACGTAAGATTCGATCCAGTACTTTGGGAACAGGTTGATGCAATGTTTTTGCTTCTTCTTGCAAACGTTGAAAGACATCTTCCTTAACCTGCACATCAAATACACGCTGCTTGAGGTCGATGACGTCGTCTACAGGTTCCAAATACTCGATGTAATCCATCGTGCTGTGAGAATCCCAGAATTCTCCCGCTTCCTCTTCGGTCGCAAATGAATCCGGCAAGGGGTCGCGGATTCTATTTTTGTTTTCCATAGTATCCCCTCTCAGCTTCGTCCATATCGCGCGCCGAAATGGGCACGATCGCGCCTGTCTTCCGGCGAATGTAGAACACGGCTAAATATCGCCCTGCGGCGGACTGTCCATACGCCGCATACACATCTTCACCTTTGACGCGTCCTTTGCCCACTTTGCGAATGAGCGGTTTGGAACGAAGTACGTCCTCCGCTTCCGAAACGGATACTTGATGTTTCTCAGCCAACTTTTCCACAAATTGATCATTCCAGATGATCTGAGTGATGACCATATTTGCCGCTTTAATTCTATCACGCGCAGCACACTTTAGGCAATCAATTCAATTTCAAAACCTCGCGCGCAATAATCATCCGCTGCACTTCGCTCGTGCCTTCACCAATCAGCGTGAGGCGATTGTCGCGATAAAATCGTTCCACCGGGAAATCTTTCAAGTATCCCGCGCCGCCGTGAATCTGGATCGCCTTCCAACAGGCGCGGTCCGCCGCTTCCGTCGCGAAAAGTTTTGCTTGCGAGGCTTC
>JBBSHK010000430.1:0-3370 GCA_038253185.1 Anaerolineae bacterium
CGCCTGCGCGATGCGCGCGAATTTTTGCGGCTCGCCAAGATAATTAAATTCCATCACAGGACCGAGCACTCGCGCGGTCAACGCACCGTGCGGCACATCGTGAACGCCACCCGCGGATTGGCTCATCGCGTGCGCCGCGCCCGCGCTCTCGGTGCCATAAGCTAACGCCCCAAGCATCGCCGCCATACTCATCTTGTACCGGGCTTCAATATTTTGTCCCTGCGCATATGCCACGCGCAAATAGTGTCCGACGTATTCCATCGCCAGTAGCGCGACGGAATCGGGCAGCGGTTGCGCGTACGCGCAGGTGTAACATTCGACCGCGTGCGCGAGTGCATCCATTCCCGTCCCCGCGGTCACGGGCGCGGGCAAGCCGAGCGTCAGCTCAGGATCAATCAACGCGACCCACGCGCCAATCGCCGGAGTGCCGCCGACGTTGAATTTTATTTTCCGCTTGGGATCAGTAATCACCGCCCACAACGTCACTTCGCTGCCGGTGCCCGCGGTCGTCGGCACGCAAATCGTCGGCGGAATTTTTTGCTGGATCGGTTGCGGGTCCGCCCATTCGTAATCCAATATCGACCCGCCGTTCTTTGCGACGACGCCGACCGATTTCGCGGTGTCCATCGAACTGCCACCGCCAAACCCAATCACGCCGTCACATTTTTCGCGCACAAAAATCGCCGCGGCTTCATCCACCAGCGCAATCGGCGGATTCGGCGCGACGCGATCAAAGACGACGTAATCCATATCTGCCTCTTTGAGCGGGTCGGTCGCGCGGTCGAGCAGTCCGGCTCTGACAATACCCGGATCGGTGACAATCATCGGTCGCCGCATTCCGAGCGCGCGGGCTTCGTCGGCGAGCGTTTGGATCGCGCCGATGCCGTGCTTCATTACAGTTGGAATTTCGAAACTGCGTACGCGTGGCATTTATGCTCCTGTTGTAGGTTGTAAGTTGAAGGTTGAATGTATAAAGTTAAAAGCCAAGTCATTTTCGGGACTTTACATTGCAACTTGTGAACCTTTAACCTTCAGCTCCTTTTCACTTCTTCCGGCAGTTCGTACCAATTCACTCTTTCGCCGATCTTGGCGCGTAATTTCCATTTCAATGGCTTTGGCACCGTTTCGAGTGCGCGGCGAAGCCTCTGCAATTTTTCAGAAATATTTGTCCTCGCTTCGCGTTCGAGCTCGCTGCTCTCGAAAAATTTCTGCGCCTTGTCCAAACTCAACACGCACGTTTGCCACAAGCCCCAGTCTTGCGCGCAAATTTGCGCGAGGCGCGGGAGGTTGATCGTTTCGCCGTCGCTCTCGCCCAATTCGTGATCGAGCAGCAGCACGCCAATGTCGCGCAAATCTTTTTCATTCATCTCGACAATCTGCAATTTCGTTAGTAATAATTCTGCGAGCGGCAGCGTAAGTGGCTCTTGCGCGAGACGCTCCGTAATCGGCAGACGGTGACACATTTCAAAACTGCCGACAAAGATGTCGATCTGACGATTGTGTATCGTATCATAGAACAGCAAACGCGAGTTCCCGTTCAGCAGATTAAAAGTCTTGTTCGGTTCATAGCCGAGACGCGTCAGCAATTTCTCGACCGCTTGATTCCGATTGTTTGGCGTGGCGAAATCAATGTCCGGGTACGAACGCGCGAGCGCGCGATGCGTCGCGCTCGGCGAACGCAAACGCACCGCGAGTCCACCGAGCAATCGCAAGTTGACGCCCTCGGCATCGCCTGCGCGAATAATGCGGACTGCCTCCTCTTCGATGTCGTCAACGATGCTCCCCTCTCCCATTGTACGGGGCAGGGGCGGGGACTGGGGGCTACTCAACCGGTATTTCCTTGTAAATCAAATCGAGGTCCACGCCGCGACTCTTGCGATACCATTTCGCGACGAGATAAATCACCAGCGCGCCGAGATACAACGCGCCCATAAATACCAGCGACGTGATATTTTTCGCGCCCTTTTCATTAAGACTGTAACCAATGCCGTACAAGCCGTTCGGATCGAGCAGCCATTGGTAGAGCAAGTACAGGAGGAACACGAGAAAGATTACGCCCGCGAGGGTGATGAGCGGAATGCCCGCGACGCGATATTTGGAAATCGGCGATGCTTCGTACAAATCTTTTTTGGTGTACGGCAACACGATCGCCGCGAGGGTCGAGCCGAGATAGGTGATCGCAATCACCACCACCGCCGCGAGAATCAAACTCTGGAAGCTGAACAGATTGTAGACGTACAACGCGGAAACAATCAGCCCCGGGATAATCATCAACGCGAGCGCATAAATCGGCGTGCGCGTGCGCGGGTCCACCTCCGCGACTTTTTCCGGCAGCAAGCGATCGAACGCCGCGGCGAAAATAACGCGCGTCGAGGAAAGAAAAATCGTGCCCGCCCATCCAAAGAACCACATGCTCATCGCGAGCAGCACCACGAATTGCAGAATCGGATTGTCGGTCAGGAACATCGCGAGCAGCGCGGGATAGGGCCACACATTCAGCGGCGGCTGTGTGGTGGTGAACCCGAGGCGATAGCTCCAGTACGCCGCGTTCGCGTTATTCAAAAAATTCCACGTAATGGTTGTATCAATCAGCACAAAGAGCACAACCGCCATCAGCGTCGTGACGCCGAGCGCCAACGCCATTCCGTAGAAATTCTTTTTGAAATCGCCTGCGCCTTTGACTTCACCATATAACGTCGCGCCCCAGTTCGGGTAGAGATTGAACCACACGATGTACGGCATCGCGAGAAAAATCGCGGCGAGCGATCCGCCCCACAATTGCGCGACCGCGCCGGCGTCCTGACCCGCTTTGATGGTCGCATCGTACACCCCCGGTTCCGCGCCAAACATTCGCGTCGCGTTCGCCTGTAGTCCCGCTTTGAATAAATCGTTATTTCCCAAAAGCAAAAAGAGCATCACGACGAGCAGTCCGGCGTTGCCGACCCAGAAGCAAAATTTTTGAACCCGCGCGTAGGTTTTCATCCCGAGCGCGATCACGACGGTGACAAAAACGAGCATTAGCACTGAAACGATCATCCAACCATTCGCGTCCCACGCGAAAAAGAGCGCGCCATCTTTGAACCCCATCACGCCAAGCAGCGGCACAAAGAAAATGTGGCGTAGCATATCGGAATAGAGCGGCGTCCACAACCACAGAATGAACCACCATCCCGTCATCGCCAAAACAAAACCAATCCCTCCGCCGAGGATGCGACTCTGCCAGACGTAATCGCCGCCGGCGCGCGGCATCACTGCGATAAGTCCGGCGTAGACGACAATCTCGGACAGGATGATGACGGCGCTGACGATGAGTGTCGGAATCAGCGCGCCGTCGAGATACCACATCTGGCTGATGATGTATAACCCAAGC
>JBBSHK010000431.1:0-3366 GCA_038253185.1 Anaerolineae bacterium
GATAACATTGTGCAGCTGACGACGCGGGAGGAATATTTTTATCACGAGCTGCTGGTGCACCCGATTCTGCAAGCGCATCCCAACCCGAAGCGCGTGTTGATAGTTGGCGGCGGCGACGGCGGGACAATGCGCGAGGTCGTCAAGTATGCGACGATTGAGCAGGTGATTGAGTGCGAATTGGATGAGCAGGTGGTCGCGGTCGCGAAAAAATATTTTCCAAAAGTCGCGTCGGGGTACCGCGATGCGCGTGCGACAGTTTTGTTCGCCGATGGACAAAAATATTTGCGCGAGTCGGACGAATTGTTCGATGCGATCATTCTCGACCTGACCGACCCGATCGGTCCTGCCAAGCCGCTTTTTGAAAAACCATTTTATCAGCTCTGCGCCGACCACCTCACGCCCAACGGATTCCTGAGCGCGCAAACCGAGTCATTGCATTTTCACGCGCGCACCGTGAGACAAGTGCAAGCCGCGCTGTCGCAAGTTTTTCCGCTCGCGACCTTTGTCACGATTCCGCTCGCGATGTACCCCGGCAACTGGTGGACTATCTCCATTGCCTCCAAATCGCTCGACCCCGAAGCGGCGCGGAATAAATTTACTCCGCCCACACGCGTCTATTCTCGACAAGCCCACGCGTGGTTCTTTATCCCCGATTCTGTCCGCGAAAAAATTCTGCCCGATTGATCGTTAGTGCGGCAGCGGGTGCCAGGCGCATTGACAGGTGGACAAGCGGGATACTATAATCCCATCTGACGACTCGAAACTGACTTGTCCCGCCTGATGCGATCATGTTTGACTCGCCAATGTTCGCGCTGCTGCTTGCCGCCGCGATTTTGATTCTCGGCTGGTACGCGATTGGTTCGCTCTACAATGTGTTCCGCGCGCGTCAGGCGCTCCAGTGGATACAGAAAGGGCTGCCGCAGATCGGCGACAAAGCGACATTGCGCTGGGTCGGCTCGTCATGGGTGGAACTGAAACTGGCGAAAGCTAAAGACCCTTTCCGCTCTGCGGAGATATTGATCATGCTCGAACCGCGCGACCTTCCAATCATCTGGTGGTTTGAAAGAACACGCGGGCGCCGAGACTTGCTGATCGTTCGCGCACAATTGCGCGCGGCGCCGCGATTCGATCTCAAGGCGCGTGGTCAAAAAATTCCGGCAGAGTCGGAATTAAAACGGGAGGGCACGGCGCATTGGACCGCGGTGCAGGGCGGCGTGGCGAATAATATGAGCGCGGACATTCGTGGGCAAATATCACCGTACACGGTGAATCGTTTGATCGTCGCGGCGAGTCTCGATGGAGTCAAGCTCACGCGGCTCTCAGTCCAACGCACCGTGCCCAATCTTGAGTTGCAATTCCTCCTGCCAAATTTCAATCAGGTTGCCGCGACGCGACTCTTTGGCAGTCTGCCGCAACTCTGCGAAGAAATTCTAAAAATGTAAGCTGAAATGGCCAAGCACGACAATGTTTTGAGTTTCACTTGATTGGTGCTAGAATAATTTTTGTTACTCGCAACTCGAACGGAGGTTGCGGGTTAGATAGTGCGGCAGATAAAAGGAGCGTTGCATTCGTCGCGGCAAGGACGCCGTCGGTGATAGCAACGCTTTTATTCGCCTGAAAAATTTATCAGATCCGAATTATGGGATTGAGCTTGAACAGGAGCGGGGAAATGGTAACGACCGTAATGCCCAGCGTCAATCTCGCCGACGAGGCGGCACGAACGCCAGTGCGCAATCAGGGTTTGAATTGGCTGGAGCAAATGATGCTGATCCGTCGCGTCGAAGAGCGCGCGGAAGAGGCATATACGCAAGGCAAGATCGGCGGTTTCTTGCACCTCTATATTGGTGAGGAAGGAATCGCGGTCGGCACCATGGCGGCGCTCCAACCCGACGACGATGTGATCACGCACTATCGCGATCACGGGTACGCGCTCGCGCGCGGGATCGATCCGAAAAAGATTATGGCGGAGCTGTACGGCAAAGCGACCGGCGTGGTTGGCGGCAAAGGTGGTTCGATGCACCTCGCCGATGTGTCAAAGCATTTGTGGGGCGGATACGCCATCGTCGGTGGACATATTCCGCTCGCGGCTGGAATGGCACTGGCGCATCAGTACAAGAACGAGCCGCGCATCGTGTGCTGCATTTTCGGCGAGGGCGCGACAAACATCGGAATGTTTCACGAGGGTTTGAATATGGCGGCGGTGTGGAAGCTGCCGGTAATTTTTTTGGTAGAAAATAATCGTTATGGGATGGGCACCGCGGTCGCGCGTGCCTCAGCGGTTCCCAACGCGATTGAAAAAGCGGCGGCATACCGGATGCCCGCGGCGCAGATCGATGGCAACGATGTCGAAGTGGTTTACAACACGGTGCGCGAGATGGCAGAAAAAGCGCGGCGCGGTGAAGGTCCGCAATTCATCGAAGCGATGACCTATCGTCTGCGCGGTCATTCGATGGGCGATCCGCAACGTTATCGCACGAAGGACGAAGTCGAGGAATGGAAACCGCGCGGACCGATCTCGCGCTTTCAGGAAAAATTGGTCAAGCAGGGACTCGTAACAGATTCGGATCTGGAGGAAATCGCCGCGCGGGTTGAGGCAATCGCCGACGAGGCGGTGCGTTTCGCGGAGGAAAGCCCGGCGCCGGACCCGAGTGAATTGTACACGAATGTTTTGGTGGAGGAATGACGGAGGATGGACCCCACATCCTAGCCCTCTCCCGTTAAACAGGCGAGGGGTGGGAGGGAGCGGCGCCCATCAACAGAGTGATGATGATGAATCAAACGATGACGCAAAAAACCTACCGCGACGCGATTCGTGAGGCGATCCGCGAGGAGATGGTGCGCGACGACCGCGTATTGATTATGGGTGAAGAGGTCGGTGTGTGGGGCGGCACCTACGCGGTCACCCGCGGCTTGTATGATGAATTCGGCGAAAAGCGCGTGAAGGATACGCCCATTGCCGAAGCGGGCATCGTCGGCACCGCGATCGGCGCGGCGATGATGGGCTTGCGTCCTATTGCCGAATTGATGACCATCAATTTCAGTCTCGTCGCGATTGATCAGATTGTAAACAACGCCGCGAAAATTCACTCGATGTTCGGCGGCACGATGAAAGTGCCGGTCGTGATTCGTACGGCGTCCGGTTGGGGACAACTCGCCGCGACGCATTCGCAAACGTTCGAAGCGTGGTTCGCCAGTGTTCCGGGTTTAATTGTCGTGATGCCGGGTACACCGTATGATGCCAAAGGTCTGCTCAAGACCGCGATTCGTTCGGAGAACCCGGTGATGTTCATCGAGCACTCGCGTTTGTACGGAACGACGGGTCCGGTGCCTGAGGGCGAATACACACTGCCATTCGGGGTGGCTGAC
>JBBSHK010000432.1:0-3361 GCA_038253185.1 Anaerolineae bacterium
GCTATTCGCGCCAAATCCCTGTACGCCAATAATTTGAGCGCACTCACACCGCAACCTCGATGCGTTGCAGCCCAACAAACTGCGGGAACGAAGTAATCTCTTGAGTTGACTCCAAGTAAACTTGGATTGCCTCGCGAATATTCTTTTCGAGTTCAACAAAATCCCGCGCTTGAGTGTAACAGCCGGGCAGTTCAGTTACCTCTCCAACAAGCCAGCCACTTTCAGGATCGCGCTCAACCACGACTGTAAATTGCTGTGTCATTTTCTACCTCTCCTCAGTTTGATGTATAGCGGGGTGCGGCAACTCCATCAATATTAAATCATTCCTTACATTTTCAACTGCACAAGCAGTGGCGAGGGCGGAGCCTTCTGCCGAACCTCATCTTGAATCGCGCGGTCTATCTCCGCCCGATGATCGGCGTGAAAAGCCAACGCGGAAAAGATTTGGCCGAGTGTAAGATAAGGATGGTTTAAAAGTAGTTCTTCAGGACTCTAGCCCCATGCTAATCGCTCCGCGATCAATTCCTTCACCTTCAGCGTTGTGTCAGCGATCATGGAGGCATTCTGTTCGTTGAACACAATATGGTCATATCGAGTTTCAACCAACATGATCCGCCTGCCTTTTATATGCGCAACTCTCAAAAGTTTATCTGCGTGTCACGTTATCTCAGTCGGTTTAGCAGTTGTTCTGGATACCGGTTCGGTCGAATCACGGCGGGCAAATTCTCCTGATGTATGCGGCTCGATGTCGAGGCGTTCCGCTAACGCAGTTACTTTCTGCTGCAAAAAGAAACGTACGTCAGGATGGTTCAAATCATGGCGGCGGAAGGCTTCGGCAATTTCCTCGAACCAGTCATTGGCGAATAGAGCCATCGCCCCCACGACGTGATCTGTCTCAGGGTCAACGCGGAAGTAAAAATTCCGATCATCGTCAACAAGATAGGAAACTGCTGCTGTCGGCTCATTCGTATTGATGAGCATATAAAGTTCGCCCAGATCAGGATTGTCATCCATTTCCATGTGAGTGATTTCTAACGGTTCCATTCAAGCACCGCCCTTCTCTTCTTCCGATTCGCCAGATGAGCCGTTTCGACATATCCCTGGCGATTCTCGATTTCCAAAACGACTTTGACCACAGCCACTACAAACTTGTTGGCATATTCCTGTACGCTTAGATTCCGATGATAGTATAGAAAGATTTGCGCACCACTCGTTCGCCGCGCAGATGTGTCAGGATCGAAATAAATTTCGTCGGGATGCTCCACGGCAAGACGTACCTGGTCGAAGAACTGGTGCATCTCTCGATGTTTTTGTAGGGTTGTCTCCCAGACATCGGCAGCGAGCGCGTTGCTCAAGCCGCGCGGGTCAATGGTTGTCCACAACAGTGGACGCTCTGACACCAAGAATCATTTCCTTTGAACTATTCTATCACATCCAACAGGTACTTCAACGAGATTACTGCAGCGCGTTCACAATCGTGGGAGTAATATCCACCAGCGAATGGATCTGCGATGCCAGTTCTTCACGGCGGCCGCCGATAAAAATCGTCGGCACCGGATTCAGCGTGTGTCCCTTGCGTGACCAGTCCTCGATGTTGCCGTGATCGCTCGTGATCATCAAAAGTGTCTCGCGCGGGTCAAGCTCGTCCAGCATCCCACTGCAAAATTCATCCAACTCATTCAACACCTCGATGATCCATTCGTGATCGTTCTTGTGTCCCGCCATATCGGTGAGCGCGTACTCGAACGCGGTAAAATCATTTTCCTGCGCGAGGCGCATCAGATTGCGTCCGGCTTGGCGCACTGTGATGAGTGGAATCGACGCACTGACTTCTGAAACCGCGAGCCGCTCGCGCCAAAAACTATTCGTGAGATTCATCCCGCTGACCGCCGTGCCTGCGCGTAGGTCGTGAACGTCGCGCAGGCGCACACCCGCCGCGAGTGCTGCCTGCATAGTCGCCGTCCGCCGCGATTTATTGCGCGCCAATCGTTCAAAAAAAATCGGCGGGTAGGCGTTGCCGAATTCGACGCGCAAACCGAGCGCGCGCAGTTGGTGAAAAATATTGCCACTCGCCAGAATTTCGCGCAGAGCCTCGTTCGGGTACGGACCCGAATGCATGCCGATCGCCGCGGGCGCATTCACACCCGTAAAGATGGTCGTCTGCCCCGTCCCACTTTGCGGCATACCGGGAACCCCCAGGCGCGCGTCCGTCGGCACCAGCACGGCGCCATCGCCCACCATTACTCCGTCTTGAAGGGTAGGGATATGACCAAAGAGCGTGTTGAGTGTGGCTGAGGCGGTATTCAGAAATGGGTTAACCGCCGGGTCATTTTCACCCAGACCGACGCCATCGACGAAGAACAAGAGAATGTGCATTGCCAGTGTCGTCTCATTATAAGGTAGGCAAGAGTCGCGTCAACCGCTGTGCCAAAGAATCGAGCTATGACAGCTTGCACAAGCGAGCCTAACAAGCTGGACTGGGGAGAAGGCGAGTGGCTTCAAGCCGCTTGAAGCCACTATTTTTTAACAAAAATGCTCATTTTGAGGCAAAATCGCGCAAAACTATTGACGCGCGGTTATTATTGTCATATAATGGCACTGAGACTGGCTTGGTGACATCTTTATACGCTCGCGGTAATTAGAGCCGGTAGCGTGTTCTTTTGTCCCCCGTGTCTCAATTTTATTGTTTCAACGCCTTGTATATTGGTTCACGAATAGCTTAGATTTGGAGAATTAAATGGCGAAACAAGGTGAAAAGCGGGCGACCGGCAAAGAATCCAAGCTCACCGCGGCGACACGTCTCGGAACGACGCAAATGGCAGCTATCCGCCCCATTCTTAAACCTTCAACTCTGCCGAAAATTGCGCGTGGGCGCGCGCGCCCGCCTGCCGTCGGAATTGGACAGGACGAGGAACCGACCGTCGTCGAAGAACTCATTGTCAAGGGCAAGACTCAGGGACACCTCACTCAAGACGACATTCTCGCGGCTTTTCCCGAAGCCGAAGCCAATATGGAGCAGCTTGAAGAGCTTTACATTGTGCTGATGGAGGAAGGAATTCAGCTGGCGGGCGAGCCGAAACCCATTCCACACGAAGAGGCGCCCGAAGTCGAGCCGAAAAAGGATGCCTTTGACCTCACGGAAATTGGCATCGATGACACGGTCAGTCTTTATCTGAAAGAGATTTCGCGTATCCCGCTCTTGCGTGCCGAGCAGGAAGTCGAGTATGCCAAAGGCATGGAGACCGGCAAACGCGCGCGGTTTGAATTGAACCGCAACGGCGTGAATGTGACAGAACGGGCGCGGCTCGAAGCGAAAATCCGCGCGGGTGAACTGTGCCGGCAGAAATTGATCAAGGCGAAC
>JBBSHK010000433.1:0-3360 GCA_038253185.1 Anaerolineae bacterium
CGACGCCCGCCGCGCCGCCGTTTAGCGCAACTTCCGCGACATCAAATTCGGTATACGGATACGCGCCAAAGTGTTGACCGAATAGCTCCAATGCTTTGGACGCGCTCTTGAGCGCGGACTTGCCCCCAACCTGATCGCTCGCGAGATAATATGAATTCACTTTGGTTTCTCCGACCTGCTGAGTCGCGACTTGAAAGCGATTACTCGCGGCGAGCACAAAATTGCGCGTGAGCGGACTCGCGATCTCGTGCGCGATATCCGAACCGATCGTCGTGCGCGTCAACTCGATTCCACTCGCCACGAGCAAGTAATCTTGCGGCGCGACCAGCGTGACAAAATAGTTCGACGAATCGGTATTTTGCGGATCGCCCAATTCGGACGCGGGATGATTTTGCCACGCGCCATTTTCGTACACGCTCAACTCAGGGTGCCAATTGTGCAGCGCGAACACCCCGTTCTGCGCGTTGAATGTGCCATAGCCACCGCCGGAAGTTGGAATGGTTGTCGTGAAATTCAGCGTGACGTGTACTTTATTCCCGATGGGCAATGGCGAGGCAAGCGCAAGCTTGAACGCGGTGTCGTCCAATTCGAGTCGCGCGTCGGCGGGTGTGTTGTCCACACGCAGATTGAAAACCTGAATGCCGCCTTCGTTGTATTCGGGCGCGTTGGCGTACAGCCGAAAATACAGTTCGTTCAGTTGAACATTCTTGTTGTTGGTAAACTCGACCTCTTCCACACCGGCGATGAGTTGCTGATCGGGATCGAAACGCGCGCCGATGCGATACAAGGGCGCGTTGGGGAATCGTTCCAAGACGGCGCGGCTGCTCGGGCTGAAACCCGCGGCGAGGTCGGAAACTGCGCGCGTGTTCGGAGTCGGAATCGCGCCCAAGCTCTTGATGGCACTGCTCGTCGACACAGCCGTCGCGAAATTTGGCGTAGCGTAATCTGATGTGACAATTTCGGTTGCACTCGGCAGCCGAGTTGGCGATTGCGGTTGCGTTGCCGTCGTGGACGCAACGATTGATGTCGGAGTGGAAATGGCTTGCGCGCGGAGGGTGGCTTGCAGCGTGTTGAGTTGTTCCTGCTGGCGCTGGAATTGATTCAACAAACCGAAACTGCCAATCACCGCGCACGCGAGCACGAGCAAGAGCGCTCCGATGCCGATTCCAATCCACACACGACGCGCAGTACGATCAATGTCCATAAGCGTGATCCTTAGATTTTAAGGTAGGCGCACCTGAAAGAAATCGAGCGCAACTTGAACCATAGGCGCGATGAAAATTGCGGGGATGAAATTCGCGACGCGTATCTGCCTGAGATTCAGCAGCAATAATCCGATGCCGACGAGAATCGCGCCGCCGGTCGCGGTGAGTTGAATCACCCACGGCGTATCACGCGACACAGCGCCGATCGCCGCGCCGATGAGCGCCGCGATCAAACTCATCCCACCTTGATAAATCAACACGGTCACCGCGGCGAATGCCACGCCGATGCCGAGCGTCGAAGCGAAGGCGAGTCCGGCGAATCCGTCGAGCAGCGACTTGATCGCAAGCAGACGATAATCGCCAATCAGCCCATCTTGAATTGAGCCGAGAATCGTGAGTGGACCCACGCAAAAGACCAGACTCGCGGTGACGAAACCCTTTGTAAAATTTCCGACCTGCCCCTCACGCGCGAACCGCGCTTCGAGCGCGCGTCCGAGCGCATTCAAGCGCGCGTCGATTTGGAATAGCTCGCCGATGATTCCGCCGACGAGCAAGCTGCCCAATACAATCAGCGCGTTGCCCGGAATCGCCATGCCAAGACCGAGCACGAGCGTCATAATTCCGAGCGCCGCCATCACCGTCTCGCGAACGCGTTCAGGAAAACGCGCGCCGAGCAGCGTACCGACTGTCGCGCCGACGAGAACGGTGACAACGTTGATGAGAGTGCCGGTCATTGCTTTAATTTTCCGACGATGGGGAATTTGCGGAACACCAGATCAGAATGCGGTGCGTCCGGTAACTCACTCGTCAAGTCCTGTCCGGCGAAATGGAGCTCGCGATGCATTCCGGTGTACCAGTACGCGCTCGACGTCACGTCATAAACGAGACCGTCGTAGGCGATGTAAACTGGATTGCCGCGCGAGCCATCGTATTTTCGCAATTCGTACTCTGCGAATTCGCGCAGCGGCAGTTTGATTTCCGGCGAGTCCATAAAAGGCAGACTTGGGAATAACCACAAAGTCACATGCGTCGCAGTTCCACGCCGCACCAAGTCAAACTTTTTTCTTCGCGCCTTCGCGTCCCTTCGACTAGGCTCTGGGCATGCTTGGGGGTTTATGCAATCTGACGCGATGCCGCGAGCGCGTTCTCGATTTCATCACGCGCATTCGGATTCAGATCGGCGTAGGCGTGCAGCACACCAAAGTCGCCCGCGAGCATCATCGCCCCGTAAGGCACGGCAAAGTACGGATTCAGGCGCGAGTGCAGCATCAGCGCGCGGCGCGGACCCGTGATCGCGAGAAAATCAGAGGCAAGCGGTTTGTGCTCGAACAACAACGCGCCGTGACCTTGCGAATGAAAAATTGCGTCGTGGGTCAAAGTTCCGTGCGCGAGCTGTTCGAGGAAATTTTCCAACCGCCCTTGATTCAATTCGCCGGTGTGATGCTCGAACAAGCCGGTGATCGCGCCGGCGTCGAATCGAAACGCGAGTGTATGAAAATTTCCGACGTTCGCAATCAACGCGGTGCGATGTTGACGAACGCGATCATCGTCGCGCGCGCCGAGCACCGCCGCGGGCGCGGTGTCCATCAGCAGCAGCGGAACGTCAGCAGCGATGCTCTCGGCGACGGCTTTCATCCGCGTTAAATGTTCTGGAATGTCTTTGCGCATAAACGCAAAGCCGGACAATTTTCCGGTCGCGCGAATGCGTTCGGCGAGAAAATCGAAACGAAAGAGTCGGTCTGAGTAATCCGGCGGCGAGTTGCCGTGATCGAACACCGCGACCGCGAGCGCATCATATTGCAACGGAACGCCAAAGGACGCGAACGCATTTTCAATCGCGTCGAGAGCCACATCGCGCAGAGTAATACGACGCGCGTCGAGGTTCGCCGCTTCATCGTCGCTCACGACACGGATGCCCATTTTTTCCACCTGCGCGATCTCGTCGTTGAAACTTTTCGCCGCGTCGGGCGTGGCGTACACGCGCCGCCCCGCGCGGATATGATCTTCTGCCGCCCACTGGCTCGGACCGCCGCCCATAATTGTACCATTGAGCAGAATGGTTTCACCGCGCGCGGTCGCTTGCTTGATCTGATTCGCCACGAGCACCGTCGGCGAGGGCATCCCCAACTGCAAACAGTTCTCAACTTCTTTGGAC
>JBBSHK010000434.1:0-3333 GCA_038253185.1 Anaerolineae bacterium
ACACAAGCTACAACTCATTTCAAAAACCCGATTCCGCGCGGGGAACGAGTCCGAATGACAAAGCGCCGCGCAATTTCTAACAAGAAATTTAATTTTTGAAATGAGTTGTAGTATTCCACGAGATCGATATTCAAAGGACTTTCACTTGTCATTTCGAACATAGTGAGAAATCTCGGTTTCCAAATTAGGATTTCTCGCAAAAACGGCTCGAAATGACAAGTGAGCAAAGACTGCTTTTCAATCTTATGACTATACCTGAATCGTCGCATGCGCTGGACTTTATCCGCGCGATGGTCGCGCAAGACAATGCGGGTGGAAAATTTGACGGGCGCGTGGTCACGCGCTTTCCGCCGGAACCGAACGGCTATCTGCACATCGGTCATGCCAAAGCCATCTGTCTTGACTTTGGCTTGGCGAATGAATTTGGTGGACATTGCAATCTGCGCTTTGACGACACGAACCCGACCAAAGAAGAGCAGGAATATGTTGATGCGATCCAGCGCGATGTGCGCTGGCTTGGATTCGACTGGGGCGAAAATCTTTTCTACGCCTCCGATTATTTCGAGCAGCTTTATCAGTGGGCGGTCGAGCTAATTCAAAAAGGCAAGGCGTACGTGGACGACCTCAGCGCCGACGAAATTCGCGAGTACCGCGGCACTTTGACCGCGCCGGGACGTGAATCGCCTTATCGCACTCGCGCGCTGGAAGAGAATCTCGATCTGTTTGCGCGGATGCGCGCGGGTGAATTCCCGGACGGCTCGCGTACGCTGCGCGCGAAGATTGATATGTCGTCGGGCAATGTGAATTTGCGCGATCCGGTGATGTATCGCATCCGCCACACCTCGCATCATCGTACGGGCGAGCGGTGGTGCATTTACCCGACCTACGATTGGGCGCACGGTCAATCGGATTCGATTGAGAAAATTACGCATTCGCTGTGCACGATGGAGTACGAAGACCATCGTCCGCTGTACGATTGGTTCGTGGAACAGCTCAGTATTTATCATCCGCAGCAGGTTGAATTTGCGCGGCTGAATCTAAGCAATACGGTGGTGAGCAAGCGCAAGCTGCTGCAATTGGTGAATGAAAAAATCGTCACGGGCTGGGACGATCCGCGTATGCCGACGCTTTCCGGATTACGGCGGCGCGGCTATACACCCGAAGCCATTCGCGATTTTTGCGACCGCGTCGGTGTGGCGAAGAACCAGAATCTGATTAACGTCGCGCTGCTCGAACACTGCATCCGCGAAGACCTGAATCGGCGCGCGCCGCGCATGATGGCGGTACTGCGACCGCTCAAGCTCGTGATCGAAAATTATCCTGAAGGTCAGGTCGAAGAATTGGACGCGGTGAATAATCCCGAAGACGCGACAATGGGCACGCGCAAGATTCCGTTCGCGCGTGAACTCTGGATTGAGCAGGATGACTTTCGCGAAACCCCACCGAAAAAATATTTTCGCTTATCGCCCGGCGTTGAAGTACGTTTGCGTTATGCGTACGTGATCAAGTGCACGGGTGTTATTCACGACGAACGCGGTGAGGTGGCGGAGGTGCGCTGCACCTACGATCCCGCGACGCTCAGCGGCACGCCCGACGGGCGCAAGATCAAGGGGACGATTCATTGGGTGTCGGCGCAACACGCGCGGCGCGCGGAGGCGCGGCTCTATGAGAATTTATTTCTCACGCCGAAACCGGACGAAGAAGAAAACTGGAAAGCAAGTATCAATCCGCATTCGCTTGAAACGCTGACGGATTGCTATGTCGAGCCGTCACTGGCAGATGCCGCGCCGGGCGACCGTTATCAATTCGAGCGCACGGGATATTTTTGCGTGGACTCGGGCTCGTCACGCGAGCATCTCGTTTTTAATCGCACGGTCTCGTTGCGCGACACGTGGGGCAAGATAGAAAAAGCGGACTGAGCTTTGCTCCGCTGTTTCACACAGTTCGTTCCTTAATTCCCCGACTCTTACAAACGAATTCGTCTCGGTTGGATCGAGGGGGCACGCAAGAGACCGGAAGTCTTTCAGACGCGGCTGCGCTATTTTTTGAAAATGACGGCGCAGAATAAGCGGTTCGGCATGGTACAGTAATCGAGAGCGAAGCACATTCAATGCTTCGCTTTTTACTTGGAGGAACAGATGTTGACATTGAAGCGAACGCTCGGAATTTTGCTCATGCTGCTTTTCGGGGTTGCGTGCGCGTCGGGCGCGCAGCCGGTCGCAGGCGCTGAACGCGACGCGGTGATCACGTACGCCGAACCGCTGACAGACAATTTGATGGCGGGATTCAACAACGGCGATTACGCGACCTTTGCGCGCGATTTCGATGACCCGATGAAAAAGGCAATGGATCAAAGCGCGTTCAACAGCACGCGCGCCACGCTGATGGACAAAATCGGCGCGTATGTTTCGCGTCAGGTCAGCGCGGTGCAGAAGCAAGATGCGTTCGTAATTGTGTTGTACAGCGCGAAATTTGAAAAGGACGATAATGTGACGATGCGCGTGGTGTTCGAGCAAGCGGGCGCGCATCCCGTCGCGGGGTTGTGGTTCGATTCGCCGAAATTGCGGTAGAGGTGAAAAATTAAAAGGCGACGATATGGGTCGCCTTTTTTATTTTGCATCAAGCATCCTCAGATGACAGATTTTGCAGAAGGTTAGGCGCGCTCGCCTTCGACTGATATTTCAGATGAAGCATATTGCCCAAGCCATCGCAACCAGAATCCAGACTCAAAGCATTTTACCTTCGCTTGCATTAATTTTGTAGGAGGTAATGATGGCGGAAGCGATTCGCGTTTTGCTGGCTGAGCACAACCCGACCTTGCGCGTCGGTTTACGGGCTAGGTTAGAACAGGCAGCGGATATAACTGTTGTCGGTGAAGTGGGAAGCGGCAAGCAGGCGTTGAAAGAAATTGAAACGTTGCAGCTGGATGTCGTCGTGCTCGATTCGCAACTGCCCGCTATGTCTGGGGCAGCGGTCGCGGCAGCGATGCGAAAAACGGGACTCGCCGCACGCATGCTCGCTCTCGGTACGACGAATGAAGCAAGAGAAGTATTGCCGATGATACAAGCGGGTGCGCTCGGCTATTTGAGCCGATTTGAAGCGACAGACAGGATCGTCTCAGCCGTAAGGACGGTGGCGCGCGGAGAGGGTTGGTTCAGCCCGGCGGTTGCGGCGCAGCTGGCGACCTGGATGCGGGGAGCTCGCGCCGAAGTGGATGGACTAACGGAACGCGAAATCACCGTGTTGAAGCTGCTGGCGCATGGCAAGAGTAACAAAGAAATCGCGCAACTTTTGAAAATAACTCGAAGGACAGTCGAATCTCATGTTAGTAAC
>JBBSHK010000435.1:0-3330 GCA_038253185.1 Anaerolineae bacterium
CCGAGCAGGCGAAAAGTTTCGAGCAGAGCATCGAGCAGTACAATCTGCGACCTCTGTGGACGTGGTCGAATCACGGCGACTCGCAGCGGCGCGGTGACGAGCCGCTGATTCTTTCCGAGTTTGGAAACTGGGGATTACCGTCTCTGGAATTGCTACGCGAGCACGATCAGACTGACCCGCCGTGGTTCACGTTGGGTCCTTGGTGGTCGCCGGTTGAGGGCGCCCCGGGTTGGCCCCGTAGTGTGGAGGAACGTTTCAAAAAATTTGGGCTGGACACGGTCTGGAAGGATTATGAAGCATTCGCGACGGCGACGCAGTGGCACCAATTCGCTTCACTCAAATTTCAGATCGAGACGCTGCGTCGCCAGCCCGCGCTGAAGGGCTATGTCATTACGGAGCTTGCGGATATTTATTGGGAGAGCAATGGCTTGCTCGATTTTTCGCGCAATCGTAAAGTGTATCACGATGCCTTCGCGCCGATCAATTCGCCCGATATGATTATTCCGCAGCCCGACGATTACGCGGTGTGGGATGATCAGCAGGTCTGTGTCAATCTCTACGCCGCGCATTACAGTGAAGTGGATTGGTCGAACGCGCGTTTGAGTTGGCACAATGAGGTGACGCGCGGCGAACGCGAGATTACCACTCTCCCGCGCGGCAGCGTTCGAGGGCTTGAAACGAAAACATGGAACGTGCCGAAGGTCGAGCAGACGCGGGTGACACAATTCCAATTGGCAATTCACGCCGGTGGGCGGGAACTCGCGCGCAATACGCTTGACCTGCTGGTCTTGCCCGCGAGCGCGCGCCGCGCCGAATTTCAAGGCTCGGTCACGGTGATCGCGAGCGAGAGTTTGGCGCGCCTGCCCATCGCGGGTATGCCGGAGGTTCCGACCGAAACGCCTGATGCGGAGCCGGAGCAGCAACCGACGCCACTGCCCGAGGCGATCCCATCGCCGGGACTCGCGCGGCTCGACCTCGAGACCTCGATTCGCCAACTCGGTTATCGCACGACGAAAAAATTGACGCCCGACACGCAGGTCGTCGTGACGAATTATCCGAATGCAGAACTTGTGCGCTGGGTGCGCGAGGGCGGCGATATGCTTTTCTTCAGCAGCGGTCCCAGTCCATTCTTCTGGGTGCAAGGTCGGAGCGGTCCGTATAGTGGACATTGGATCACAAGTTTTAATTGGCTGCGACCTGGAATTTACAAACGACTGCAAGTTTCAAATCCGCTTGGTCTGCCGTTCCGGCAGGTGATTCCGATTCGTACCATTTTGGGATTGCCGATGGAAGATGCGGCTGTGCAATCGGATTTTCTCGCGGGGATGATTTCCGGTTGGGTCTGGCAACCGACTGTGCACACGGTGCAGTTCCGCTACGGGCGCGGTCGCGTGATTATGACGACGTTCGCGTTCGATGCAGCCTTGCGCGACAAGCCCGCCGCAATCGCGTTGTTTCACGATTTGATTGATCACCTGACCTCGGACGCGTGTCAACCGGTGCTTCAAGCCAATTATTGAAAAGAAGAGGTGCACTTCACAAGAATTCAAGAGTTTGTGCCGGCGCGGTTTTCGGATGAAGCTGCTGACCGCGCGGCGTGCGAAAAATATTTTGCTGCTGCTGCCACAGCCAGGCGAACCACAAGCGCCAATGCAGCCCGCGAAAAATTCGCGCTGCGCGTACTGCCTCGCTTTTTTCCAACGGGTGCGCGCTGTACGATGCGCGCACGTAGAGTTCGCTCAACGCCGACACGTCCGCCCGCGCGGTTGCATACCAGTGGCGCAAATAATCACTCTGTTCCAACTCGGACAGGTGCGCTCCCAACACCGCCGCGAGTTCGTAGGGAGTCGCGCCATCAGTCACTGGTAAATCCAAACGTCGCGCAAAATGGCGCAGGCGGTTATGAATCCGCGCAATGGCGCGAACAGGGGGCATGTGTTCGAGTCTCCAACTGTCGGCGGCAAAACCCAACGCG
The DNA here is from genome assembly GCA_038253185.1 of Anaerolineae bacterium. Classification (GTDB taxonomy): domain Bacteria; phylum Chloroflexota; class Anaerolineae; order UBA4142; family SHND01; genus JBBSHK01. The sequence continues at coordinate 1,976 of JBBSHK010000435.1, forward strand.
GCGAGCACCGGCAGCAGCGCGAGTGCCACGAGGAGCAGCCACAAAAAATTTGCGAGCTCATTCATCGAGCCGCCATCGGAATCTCGATTCGCGTTTTGCGCGGCGACCAAGTTTGGATTGATTTCCACTGAATGATCGAGCGGCGCGCGTCCCGCAGTCGGCTCGAATTCAATCCAGCCGTATTTTGGAAAATAGATTTCAACCCACGAGTGAGCCTCTGCTTCCGTCACCAGCTCGCGCGCATTGGGCACATCGTAACCACCACTGGCGTAACCAATGACGAGACGCGCCGGCAGTCCTGCCGCGCGGGCGAGCACCACCATCGCGCTCGCGTAATAATCACAATAGCCCTTTTTTAGATCGAACAAAAAATAATCGACCACATCGCGAGTCGGCGGAGGCGCAGGCAGGTCGAGGGTGTACGGAAACGTCCGCAAATAATTTTCTAGCGCGCGGGCGCGTTCATAGGGTGTCGCCGCGGTCGCGGTCAAGTCGCGCGCGAGTGAGAGCACGCGCGGCGGCAGGTCGGGCGGCAGTTGCAAATAAGTTGCGCGCACGCGCTCGGGATAATTATTTCCGGCGGCAAGCAGATCGTTTTCTGTCGCGAGCGGCACGAAGGATTCGACCCGATAATTCCTCGACGCAACGTCGGCGCTAAAAATGTCGCCCGCGCCGCGCCATGCGATTTTGAAATCACGATCGACACTGGCGAGCGCGCCGGCAGCATACAGATGCCCTGCGCTGGCATTCTCCACCTGTATCTCTTGATGCACGCGCCGTTGCACCGGTGAAGCGACATCAATCGCCGCGCCCGCTTTATAGTCGTCGATCTCAACCACGCCCGAACTCCATCCGCGCCCGCTGTAATAATCAAAAGTCGCGCTGCGCCAGTAATAGCGCGGCACGTCGGCAGCGCCGGAGATTCCCGCCGGCGGTCCCGCGCGAAAATCATCCGAATGCACGATCAACGCCAGCTGCTCGGACAACTCCGGTCCCGCGCCAATTAGATGTTGGCGCGGCAGCCCGGGTGTACGCAATTCGTCAAAGACGGTGGTCGCACGCGGCGCGGGCTGCAAGCCGAGTGATTCAAAACGATTGCCCGCGGTCGATGGCTGCGCGTTCCAGTGCTGCACGAAGGAGACAATATCGCGCACCGAAAACGAGGGCGTGAGTGCGGCGGCTAGCACCAGCGCGAACGCAAGCGGCACTGCGACCAGCGCCAAGTCGGTGCGAATGTCTTCGGAAAAATCAATGCCCCTCTTTTGCCAATCGCCCTCGCGCGCCCGGTGCGCGGTGAGTGGCAGCAGCAACAGCAGCGCGCCGAGCAAGGGCACAAAAATTAGACCTGAGTTTCC
>JBBSHK010000436.1:0-3329 GCA_038253185.1 Anaerolineae bacterium
CAATCGTCCTGAAAGGAGGTGCGCCAACCGCGATCTTCGATTTTGTTCCCCGTTTATGAGACGCTCACTCGAGTTCAGCTGAACTCGAGATAATTTTAGGAGGAGAAAGAATGAAAAGTATTTTTGACAGACGCTATATGGTACTGGCGGGACTCACCGTCATTGCCTTGATTGTATCAGCTTGCGGCGGCGCCGCGCCACCTGTCGCGACGAACGTGCCCGCCGCGACCAATGCGCCCGCCGCGACCAACGCGCCTGCAGCAACTAATGCGCCTGCAGCAACCGGCGCCGCGACCAGTGCCGCCACAGCTGCCGCGACCAAAGCAGCCACCACCGCGGCGACGACCGCCGCTACCGGCGGCGCGGGTGGCACGGTCAATGTCGCGTTCTATCAGGAGCCGAACGCGTTGGTTGGCTATTACAGCAATCAGACCTTTACCTACTGGGTTATGGAAATGGTCAATCCCGGTTTCTGGACCTGGGATGACAAGTCTCAGCCGTCGTTGGAATTGGCTGAGGTCTATCCCTCGGTGCAGAACGGCGGTATTTCTGCCGATGGCTTGACCTACACTTATAAGCTCAAGAAGGGCTTGAAGTGGCAGGACGGACAGCCGCTCACGTCAAAGGATGTCGCCTTTACGTGGAAGTCAATCATGAATGCTAAGAACACCGGCATCGTGAGTAAGGACGGCTACGACCAGATTGCCTCCGTGGACACGCCGGATGACCAGACTGCGGTCATAAAGTTCAAACAATTCTACGCGCCGTGGTACACGCTGTTCAATACCAACGGTTTCCTGCCCGAGCACGTCCTCAGCACTAAGGCGACGCTCGACGCCGATCCGTTCCTGCGCGCTCCTATCGGCTCTGGTCCTTTCAAGGTAACCGAGTTCAAGGGTGGCGATCATATCACCCTCCAAGCGTCTGATACCTATTGGCGCGGTAAGCCCAAGCTGGACGGAGTTAATATCAAGATCACGCCCAGCCGTGACGCGGGCAATGCTGGTCTCGCCGCAGGTGACGTCGACATCGTTGCCGACGAAATCGAAGCCGCGATTCCTGACCTCGACGCGTTGGCGCCCAAAGCCAAATCGTCTTCCGTTCCGTCGCAAAACTTTGAACACTATTTCTTCAACCTCGGTACCGCCAAGAACGGTGGCATCGAAGGCAAAGCATTCTTCCAGGAAGAGGCAGTGCGCAAAGCGTACATTATGTGCATCGACCGCCAGACCATCGCAGATCGCTTACTCTTCAAAAAGACGAAGGTCATCGGGACACTCTGGCCCAATTCCGAAGTTGAAAACACCAGCGTCAAGCCGTATCCATTCGATCAAGCCGCAGCGAACAAGCTGCTCGACGACGCGGGTTGGGCGAAAGCCAAGGATGGCATTCGCGCCAAAGATGTAGGCGGTAAGACGCTTCGCATGTCGTTCAATCATGAGACCACGACCGGTAACCAACTACGCGCAGACGTGCAGGTGCTTGCCACTTCGAGCTTGAAGGCGTGCGGTATGGAAATGCTGCCGCAGAACTATCCTTCGGGCACGCTGTTCGGCACCTTCGCGCAAGATGGTCCGCTCGCGACCGGCAAGTATGATACCGGTGGTTACACCACCGCGTTCACGCCCGATCCCGATCCGAGTGACACATTCAAGTGCGAAGGCATCCCGACCAAGGAAAAACCGGACGGCAGCAACTGGTATCGTTTGTGCGACGCGACTCTTGACAAGATGACAAAAGATCAAGCCGCTGAGCCGGATACCACAAAGCGCAAAGCGATCTTCCAACAGATGCAGCAATACATGTACGATCACGCGCTGGTGGCTCCGCTTTACGCACGTCTGAACGTGATCGGTCTCTCGAGCCGTGTGCAGGGCATTCGCCAATCTCCAACCCAGGGCGATGCGTACTGGAACTCGTACGAGTGGACGGTCAGCAAGTAACCTCGCTCAAAGTAAATTAGCAACAATGAGGGGACGGAATTTCCGTCCCCTCATTCCACACTTTCCTGCTGGCGTAACAGCGCAGTTGAATTTCAGTTACGTATTAAAAGCAGCGAATCGGATTCAGCACAACAAAGGCAGGTGAACCATGGGACGTTACATTGTCAGGCGTCTGATTCAGGCAATCATAATTATTTTTATTATCACAATCGTTTCGTTTCTCGTCGCGCGCGCGGCGGCTGACCCGATGGCGCAGTACAGCAACAACAAAAATATTACTGCTGCTGATAAAGCGCGCATTCGCACGGCGTTGGGTCTGGATCAGCCGTTGCCCCTCCAGTACTTGGCTTGGCTCGGCAACACGGTTCGCGGGGATTTCGGCTATTCGTTCGTGACTCACGAAAAAGTTTCAGACTTGATAGCTGAACGCCTGCCGCAGACCCTCATCCTAATGCTGTCCGCGCTCACCGTCACTGTCGCCATTGCTCTCGGCGCGGGAATATATTCAGCCACGCGCCAATATTCGTTTGGCGATAATCTGATTACGACTATTTCATTCATCGGCTATTCCATGCCGGTATTCTTTGTTGGGCTCTCACTGATTTATATTTTTGCGGTGGGCTTTAAGCAATGGGGCTTGCCGTACTTGCCGACAGGAACGGACATTTGGGACCAACGTAATCCGGTCGAATGGGTGCGCCATCTCGTGCTGCCCGTCGTCACGCTTGCGGCAATTGAATCGGCAGGTTATACGCGCTACTTGCGATCAAGTTTGCTGGACGTGTTGCACCAGGATTATATCCGCACCGCCCGCGCGAAAGGATTGGCAGAGCGCGTGACCTTGTGGCGACATGCTTTGAAAAACGCAGCACTGCCTTTCGTCACTGTGCTTGGGCTGAATGTGCCGCTGCTGTTCGGCGGTGCGCTCGTGACCGAGACAATTTTTTCGTGGCCCGGAATGGGGCGCTTGTTCTGGGACCACGCGGAGCAAGGTGATTTTCCGGTGATGATGGGAGTCCTTCTGATCGTCTCCACTCTCGTGGTCGTGGGTCAAATCGCGGTGGATGTCGTGTACACTTTCCTCGATCCTCGGATCAAGCTGGCGTAATAACGAATGGCGCTAGTTGACGCTCACGCTGTCACGGAAGTTTCGGCAAAATCGTATGATTGGGGCACGTACCAAGCTTGAAACAGCAACTAGGGCGTGTCTGCAAAGGGCGAAATCCCCGGTCAGTCCTATTCCACAGAGCCAGAAATATAATTCAGCTTGCTACCGGAGAAGGATTTGCAGACACGCCCTAGCACCATTCGTTACTAGGGGGTGAGGTTATGGCTACAGCAACCGAAACGTTGGGGCAGCGAGAAAAGGTCACTCTGATCGCGCCG
>JBBSHK010000437.1:0-3322 GCA_038253185.1 Anaerolineae bacterium
CGGCATCATCAAGTCGCTGATGATGACGTCGGGTGTGGAGAGCTGGAAAAGTTTCCACGCCTCCGCGCCATCCGCAGCGCTTATGCATTCGTGCCCAAACTTTTGCACCGACTTTTCGAGAATGAGTCGGGACAGCGCGTCGTCTTCGGCAATCAAAATTTTCATAGCGTCTTTATTTTGAAAATGGCGGCAGAGCTGCAAACAAGATTTTTAATGGTTGGATTATTGCTGCTCGCGCCGCTTCTGTTTTCGTCGCAGAGATACAGAGAACAGATTCTGGTAACAAGATTTTCTGCGTGCCTTTGCGTTTGCGTGGGTCATTGTGCGCGAGGTGAAATCGTACTCAGTGCCTCGCGAAACCGCGCGAACTCTGCTTCGAGCTGGCGTAGTAGTTCGGACGCGCGGGCGAGGTCGCCTGCCGCCGCGTGCTTTTCCAACTCGCCGGAAGTGCGGACCATTTGCAGCGCGCCGAGATTGCCGCAACTGCCTTTGAGCGCGTGGGCTTGATAGCCGACCGCGGGCGCGTCACTTACCGCGATGGCAGCTTGCAACGCCGCGAGGCGCTGCGGCGTATCGCGCAGGAACATCTCTTTCAATTGCGTCAGCAGGTCCGGCTCGCCCTCTAACTGTAACTCCGCGAGGTTCGCCCAAGTGGTACGATCCACGACCCCGTCGAAATTTTTGACCGAGCGCGCGGTTGGCGTCGGCGGATCCTTTCCCTCACTCGAACCGTCGAGCCAGCGCCTGAGCACCGCGTCCAACTCTTCCGGTCTGACCGGTTTCGCAATATAGTCGTCCATTCCCGCCGCGAGGCAATTTTCGCGCTCGCCTTGCATCGCGTGCGCGGTCATGGCAATGATCGGGATATGCCGCGCCGTACCTTCGCGCCGTCGAATTTCCGCCGTGGCTTCGTAGCCGTCCATCACCGGCATTTGGCAATCCATAAATACCGCCGCGTACGGCGAGCGTTCAACTGCCTCGACCGCTTCAACCCCATTCGTCGCGACATCCGCGCGATAGCCGCGTTTCTCCAACAGTCCGACCGCGACGCGCTGATTCACGATATTATCCTCGGCGACGAGGATGCGAGCGCCCGCTTGAGCTTTGGCTTCTTTCAGAGTGTGACTGGTAATCAGGACTCGCTCACTCCCATCGCCGCTCTCACCCGAAGAGGCGGGTGCCGGATGAGCCGCGCCCATCACGGTCGCAAGCGTGTCATAGAGTTGCGATTGTCGCGCTGGCTTGCTCAGGTACGCGGCAAAGCGCGCCTCGCGCGCCTCCGCCGCCGCACCGTGCCGACCGATTGAGCTTAACAAGACAAGTTGCACCGAACGAATTGTCGGGTCTGCTTTGATCATGCGCGCCAGTTCCACTCCGTCCATCCCCGGCATCTGCATATCGAGAATGGCGAGATCGTACGGCTCACCGCGTTGCGCCGCCGCGCGCAGCAGTTCGAGTCCGCTCGCGCCATCTGCCGCGCTGCCATTGGACAAATCCCACGAGATGAGTTGCTGATGCAAGATGGCGCGGTTGGTCGCGTTATCATCCACGACGCAGACACGCAGCCCGCGCAAGTCGCCGCGCGGTTTTGATTTCGCCTGCGCCTCGCGGTCTTGTTTCTCCAGCCACACGGTGAACCAAAAGGTACTGCCCCGATCCAATCCGCTCTCGACGCCGATACCGCCGCCCATCATTTCCGCCAATTGCTTGGAGATGGCGAGCCCGAGCCCAGTGCCACCGTACTTGCGCGTGGTCGAAGCGTCCGCCTGCGAAAAGGATCGAAACAGGCGCGCTTGCGCGACCGGCGAGATGCCGATCCCTGTGTCCACTACCTCGAATCGAATCAAAGCGGCGCGGTCGTTCTCTTCCACTAACCGTACGCGCACGACCACTTCGCCGCGCTCGGTGAACTTGACCGCATTGCCGCCGAGGTTCGTGAGAATTTGGCGGAGACGTCCGGGATCGCCGCGCACTGCCGTCGGCACGTTGAACTCGATGAGACTTGCCAGTTCCAATCCTTTGGTGTGTGCGCGCTCGGCAAGCAGGTCAGTCACTTCGTCGACCACGAGGCGTAAGTCAAAGTCAATTTTTTCCAGCGCGAGCTTGCCCGCTTCGATCTTGGAAAAGTCGAGGATGTCGTTAATGATTGTGAGCAGCGCCTCGCCGGACTGTCGCACGGTTTCTGCGTAGCTGCGCTGCTCGGCGGACAACCCGGTATCGAGCAAAAGATCGGTCATCCCAATCACGCCGTTCATCGGAGTGCGAATCTCGTGACTCATATTCGCGAGGAACTCGGACTTGGCGCGATTCGCGTCTTCGGCATTTTCTTTTGCGCGCTGCAATTCGAGCTCTGCCTGCTTGCGCTCGGTCACATCGTACAAAATCCCGAGTATACATGCTTGGCCTCGCAAATCAATCTGTTCGAGCGAAACCAGCATATCGAGAATCTGCCCGGATTTCGTCCGCAGGCGCAGTTCGAGGTTATTCACCCTACCGAGGGCGCTGAGTTCCGCCACGATCTTGGCGCGCTCGCGGGGATCGGCATAGATGTTGACCTCGAGCGAAGTGTGCGCGATGAACTCCTCGCGGGCATAGCCGAACACTTCCAGAAACGCGTCGTTCGCCTCGACAAAGCGCCCCTCATTCAAGGTGCTGATCGTGATGCCGACCGGGCTGGCGAGGAATGCTTTGGAGAAACGTCCTTCCGATTGGCGCAGTGATTCGTCCGTCAGTTTGCGCGCGGTATCAATTCGTTGGATGAGGAGCGCATTGCCCCAAACGAGGAGTGTGAAAACAATTGTGTTGGCGAGCGCAAACAGCGCGATGCCGTACTCTGTATCGTACAAGCCCGCTCTTTGTCCCATTAGTCTCAAATAGCCGAGGGCTAACGGCGCGAGCAGCGCAGCCGGCAACAATCGCCGCGCCACCACGCCTCCTGTATCCTCACTTGTCAACACGCTCATCAAACCGCGTCCGCTCCGCGCGAACAGGATGCCGGGACCGAGCGCGATAAAGGCGAGCGCGGTATGCAGAGGCAGCGGCGTGTAGGTCGTTACACCGTAGAGCGATTCCACACCGTACACATAGCCAAACAAACTAAATACGCCGATGCTGCCGACGACGAGCGCAAAAACTTCGCGGAGGCGCCCGAGGCGCGGGGAATTGAGCAAGAGGAGAGCGAGACCAACCAGCAACAAACTGATGGAGCTGAGCAGCGCCATCCGACCCGGCGAGGACGTGCCGATCGCTCCAACGGCTTCGCGGAAGAAGAGTTGGTCAATGCCGAGATTCCAGCCGACCACGTACTCGCTCAGCGTGAGCA
>JBBSHK010000438.1:0-3315 GCA_038253185.1 Anaerolineae bacterium
AAACGAACGCGACCGGCACGTCAAAGCTCCCGCACAGCGCGGCGTAGATTCCACCCTCGCCAATGAGGTCGTCGTTGATCCAGGCATTGTACCAAGACTGCGAGGACATCGTATGGCAGAGCACGCCATCGGGAGTGCCTGCCCGCGCGTGCATTCCGATGAGCAGCGCGGCATCGCAGCCTTGCTTGAGCGGCTCGATGTAGCGAAAGTTGTGACGACCTTGAATGTACTCGGCGCGCGGATCGCAATCGGCAAGCAGCAGACTGTTGAAGGAATAACCGCCGCCCGCGCCGTGACAATCGTAAACGATGATCTCACGCGCCCCTGCCGCGTACGCGCCGCGCACCGCCGCATTCACTTCTTCGGTCAACAGTTTGCGCCCCTCTTGGTATTGCGGCTCGTCGTGATTTACTTGCTCCCAAACCGTGATGCCCGAGATGCCTTCCATATCCACCCAGATGGTGACACGCATTGGATGCTCCTTTGGCGCAATTGATTCGTCAATCTCTTTTTAGTACGATTCAATTCCACTCACGAGGAAGGTCGAGATCAAGCTCGCTGCAAAAATATTGCTGGCTTGTTCTTCGTTTCAACAAACAGCAGATGAGAAGGAATCGCGCCCCGCGCAATTCCCAAAGAATAGATGCGAGTCCGAACATTCGAACCCGCATCTATTGTTAGATGCCTCACGAAGCGGACATCCGATCTACGCTAGCGCAGGTGATAAACTCGAACGTAATCAAAGTTCGCGGTAGAACCGGAGCCGCCCATTGAGACGAGTCCAATGCGCGCGCTCGCGCCGAGATTGTGCGTCCACACACCACCGCGTTCCCAATTCACTCCGTCGTTGCTCGTGTACGCGCGATACAATTCTTCGGTCGTGCTACTCCGTTTCACGATCCGCAACCACGTCCAATCGCCGGGCGGTCCGACGACGGTATTGCCGTAACGCGAATTAGGATTGCCCGGATCCGGAGCAACCGCGATTTCTTTGGCGAATTCGGTCTGGCGCGTTTCCCAGAGTGAAAAGTGGACCAGCTTGATAAACTGGTCGTCATCTTTGTAAATGACCAGTCCCGCCTGTCGATAGTTAAAGCAGCACCCACTCGGCGGCACGTTAAGCTTCACTTTGGTTTCAACGACATAGTCGCCGTGCGGTGTCGGCTCGGTGAGGACCGAGGCGTTGTTGCTGTTCACGTACAGATCCGCGTCTTGCGTATCAAAGCGGAAGGTGCCGCCACCCTCGCCGTAGGTGCCGGGCGCCGGTTGGCGTACCCAAGTCCATTGCGGGCTAAGACTCGTGCCGTTGAATTCGTCCGAGAGCGCAGGAATCTTGTCGCCCAGAACATCGGGCGGCGCAATCTTGAGTGTATAGGCGCTCGTGTCACCGGGCTGCGCCGCGGGCGCGGGCATGAGCGTGTCGGATGCCCAATAGCCGCCGCGCACAGTGGGCCAACCGTGCAACCAATCCAGCGGATCCATAAGGACGGGGCGTCGCGTAAAGCCGAGCGCATCGTCAAAGTACGGCTCGAAACGATTGACCGCGTGATAGATCGTCCACCATTGTCCGCCGAAATCCACAAAGACCGAATTGTGTCCGGGTCCAACCCAGCGATTGCCGTTCATGCTGAGCACGACCGTGCCTCCCACACGCGAGTCGAGGAACGAAACGCCCTGTTTGTCCACATAGGGTCCAAGCAAATTTGCCGAGCGTCCGGCAAAGACGCTATAGCCGGTGAGAGGACCATTGCAGCAATTCGCGGCAGAAACGAACAAGTACCAGTAACCGTTATGCTTGACGAGTTCAGCCCCCTCGTAGCGGTTGGGAATAGTGATCTGCACTTCGGTCCCTGGATTCGAAATCGTACCGGTGGGATCAAGCTGGCGCGCTTGAATGCCGCCATAGTAGCTGCCGTAGAAAATATATTTTAGACCGCCGTCTTCGACCACTTCGGGATCGAACGTCCAGAAGTAATTGCAGCCACCACCGTTTGCGCGCGGGTAGACGACCGGATATCCAACGTCGGTCCAGGGACCGGCAGGGCTGCTGCTGGTCGCAACGCCGATCGCATTGTCATTGGGACAGTTGGGGTCCAGGTCGCCAAAGCCGGGCTTGGTGTTCGTAATCGTATAGTACAAATAATATTGACCGTTCATGTACTCGATGTCGGGCGCGAACATTCCGGCGTTCGGCTCGCCCCACGACGGCACTGCGCTGAACGCATCGCCAATGTACGTCCAATGAACGAGGTCCAACGACTTTAGCATTGGAATGTTGTGAAAGTTAAAGTCACCGCTGCCGTTCTTGTCGTGGCCGTTCAGCGGGTCTTTGGTGCAATACATATACCAGTAGGGGTCGCCGTGTGTTTGGCTGTGAATCAATGATGGATCGGCGCAACTTGTCACTCGTCCATCGCCCGGGATCTGGATGAACAACGGATTCGTGTAAGTCAGAGTATTCGCTTGCGCGGTCGGCGCGCCTTGCAAGCTGATGATGAGTGTGATGAGGATGGATAGAATCAGCAGAAAAGGCAGCCGCTTGGAAAGAAACTTTTTCATCGTCCAACTCCTCCTCGAGTGATTAAGATCATGCTTTGATGAAGAGTGCGGTGCGGTTGAAACATGTTATGGTTTTTTGTGCGGGCTTCTGGTCGGACCATTTACCACCGGTGTGTCGCCCTGCCACACCAGCTCATCGATCTGCATCCAGCGCAGTGATACACTCGGATCCCAAGAGTGATACACGATCCAGGTCTTGCCATTCTTTTCGACGATGTCCTGTCCACCGGGACCGAACGCCGCGCCATTTTTCATATCCGTTTGCAGTAAAGGTTTGTCGGCTTTGCGATAAGGACCCAAGACGGAATCGGCGACAGCATAGCCGACCGCGTAGCGCTCGGTATTGTACGCGTTGGCAGAATAAAAGAGATAGTACTTGCCGTTGTGTTTCCACAGTGTCGGTCCTTCGACGAGGCTGCCCTCCCACACTTGATCGTTGCGCATGAGCCGCGCGGGCTGTCCTTCGAGTGTTGAGCCATCGCCCGAAGTTTTTTGGATGTAAATCCAGGTGTCCATCGCGCAGCAGTTGCCGTCATTTTTCCACAGTACATAGCGCGAGCCGTCGTCGTCCACGAAGGACGCGGGATCTATATCACCTACCTCTGCCGGATTGCAGATCAGCGGCTTGTCATTCGCCGCGCCTACCGACCTGAAGGCTTCTGGATTATTACCGGTCGCGACGCCGATGCACTCTTTATCACTCGCTGCGTCGCGCGAGGTGTAATACATTATGAACGTTTTGCCGTCGCCGGTGGT
>JBBSHK010000439.1:0-3315 GCA_038253185.1 Anaerolineae bacterium
GAGTTGGGACCTGCGTAAAGTGATGCCGTATTCCGGTTACGACACCTACGACTTTGATGTGCCGCTCGGCACGCGCGGCGTTGGTGATATTTATTCCGTATACCGATTAAAGATCGAAGAGATGCGGCAGAGTTTGCGTATCATTGAGCAAGCGCTCAATCGTTTGGAGAAAACGCCGGGACCAATTATCACCAATAACCGCAAAGTCGCGCCGCCGCCGAAAGCTGAACTGCAGTCGAGCATGGAAAGTCTGATTCATCATTTCAAATTGTGGACGGAGGGATTCAAGCCGCCGGTCGGATTTCTGTATCAAGCCGTCGAATCGCCGCGTGGGGAATTGGGTTATCTCGTTTCGAGTGATGGCTCGAACAAACCACATCGCGTGCACGTTCGCGCGCCGAGCTTTGCGAACCTGCAACTCTTGGCGCATGTGGCGAAAGGCAGATTCATTTCTGATTTGGTCGGACTGATTGCGATGATTGATATTGTGCTAGGAGATGTGGATAGGTAGCAGAGGACAGAGGACAGACAACAGACAACAGAAACATGCAACACAATTTTCGGGAATTGAAGGTCTGGACTCGGTCGATGAATTTTGTTACGCTGATTTATGCCCTGACTCGAACGTTCCCAAAGGATGAATTGTTTGGCTTGACAAGTCAATTGCGACGAGCAGCCACATCTATTGCCTTAAATATTGCAGAAGGTAGCGGCGCGAGCAGTAATTTGGAATTTGTTCGATTTCTTGAAATCGCTCGGCGTTCAGCCTATGAAGTAATCACGGGATTGGAAGTTGCTGCAAGGCTCGATTACTGCAAGCTTGAGAAAGCATCTCAATTAAGCAAAGAGGCGGATGAGATCGCCGCAATGATTTCTGGGCTGATGAAACGTTTGCGAGCCAAATGATTATTTTCTGTTATCTGTTATCTGTTGTCTAGAATCCCGCCAAATATGGAACACATCATCCTCCGCGACCTCGACATTCCCAACCTCGCCGACCTTTCGGTCTATCAAGACCACGGCGGCTACTCCGCGCTGCGTAAGGCAATCAAAGAGATGACGCCCGATCAGGTCACCGATGTCGTCAAAGCCTCGGGCTTGCGCGGGCGCGGCGGCGCGGGTTTCCCGACCGGCGTCAAATGGAGTTTCTTGCCGAAAGGCGTTTTCCCGCGCTATCTTACAGTGAACGCGGACGAATCCGAACCCGGCACTTTCAAAGACCGGCAGATTATGGAGCGCAATCCGCATCAGTTGATCGAGGGCATTATTCTCGCGTCATACGCGATCCAGTGCAATCACGCCTTCATCTACATTCGCGGCGAGTTTCCATTCGCCGCGCAGGTGCTCGAACGCGCGATGGCAGAAGCGACCGAAAAAAATCTGCTCGGCGAAAAAATTCTCGGCGGCGATTATAATCTGACGATCACGCTGCATCGTGGCGCGGGCGCGTACATTTGTGGCGAGGAGACCGCGATGCTCGAATCGCTTGAAGGCAAACTCGGAATGCCGCGAGTCAAACCGCCCTTTCCCGCGGCGGTTGGCGTTTACAACAAACCAACGGTCATCAACAACGTCGAAACCTTGGCGAATGTGCCATCTATCATCGAGCGCGGTGCCGATTGGTACAAGACGCTTGGCACCGAAAAATCGCCGGGACCAAAAGTGTTTTGCTTGAGCGGTCACGTGAATCGTCCGGGCAATTACGAAGCGCCGCTCGGCTCGATTACCTTCCGCGATTTGATTTTTGGCGAAGACTTTGGACGCGGAGTGCGCGGTGGAAAAAAATTAAAGGCGATGCTCCCTGCCGGTGCGAGCGCGCCGATGCTGACCGAAGCCGCGCTGGATACCAAGCTCGATTACGAATCGGTACAAGCCGCGGGTTCGATGCTCGGCTCGGCGTCGGTGATTGTGATAGACGAAGATACGTGCATCGTGTGGGCGACGAAAAAAATGACGCACTTTTTCGAGCACGAGTCGTGCGGCAAATGTACGCCCTGCCGCGAAGGAACGTATTGGCTGACGCGCGTGTTAGAACGACTCGATGCGGGTCAGGGCACAATGGTCGACATCGATCTACTGACGAGTGTTTCGAATCAGATTGCCGGCAAGACACTTTGCCCGCTCGGCGATTTCGCAGTATCACCTTCGCTCGGCAGCGTGAAATGGTTTCGCGAGGAGTACGAGCGGCATGTAAAAGAAAAAGGCTGCTGGATGGTCAAGTCGAATGATCACAAGTCGCAGGTCGTAAGTCATACGTAGGGGCAACCCTATGTGGTTGTCCGAAGACAAATGGCGAGCCAAGTTTTTGAACGAAAGAATTTATTGAGCGAAGAGCGCGTCCCGCACCTCACGGCGGAAGAACGCGCGGAGGTCGCGCAATTACTCGCGCGGCTTGAAGCCGAATGCCCCAATGATGTACGCCGCGTGATTCTCTACGGATCGAAAGCGCGCGGCGGCACAGACGAAGAATCAGACATTGATTTGTTAGTCATCGCGAATAACGGCGCGGAACACGTCGAGCAGGTTGTTAGAGCGTGGGAGGACGGTATTGACCATCATTCGATGCCAATCATCTTTACGCGCGGCGACTATGAATACAACCAGTGGCTTTTGTCGCCATTCTATGTAAATGTGCGTCGTGAAGGAATAGAGTTGTGGGATGAACTCGCGGCAGAGATTGAGGAGCGCGCAACGCCGTTGAATTTTATCGAGGGGGAATTCCGCTTGATGAACGAATCCACTCGTGAATTGATCAAGCAGTATTGGGAAACTACCAACTATTTTTGGCAACAGGCGATGTACTTGAAAGACGGCGGCTATTTACGCGGCGCGGTCTCAATGGCTTTCTATGCTGTATTCCATGCAGTCAGTGCCGCGTTGTACACCGTGAATATCGTGCGCGGAAAACATAGCGCGGTTGAGGCAGCCATCCATCAATATCTCATCAACCCAGGGTTACTTGAAGCTGAATATGGAGCAATATACACTAGCTTGATGCGCGGGCGTCAAGTAGCGGACTATGGGAGCATTCGCAAACCAGGCGAGCCCCCTCGATTTGAAAAATTGTCCGATGAGGAAATGAGCGAGATGCTCCGCGACGCAGAAAAGTTCATCGGGCGAATGGAACGATTCTTGCGCGAGCGCGGCGCGTTGGAGTGACGAGGGGCGATCCTCAGGTTAAAACCTGATGGCAATGGCACAATCTTAAGGGTTTTAACCTATTCTCTTGCCATAAGATTTCAATCTCAGGTTTGAGATTTATTGGAGAATGCGGGATGGCATTCATCTGGCACATTAACTTTCACACTTTCCGCA
>JBBSHK010000440.1:0-3303 GCA_038253185.1 Anaerolineae bacterium
AAGGAAAGTAATTGCGTGTTGACAGCTCGCGCTCACAAACTATAATCGCAGATGTGATTCGCCCGAATTTTTTCGTCGAACAAATCAGCCCGCGCGTTCGTCTTGAATGTGAAGAGCATTATCGAAATACGAGGAGTGAGAATGCGACGTCTAATTCTAATCATCGCCACACTCTTGATTTTCAGCGCGTGTAATTCCGCGCCGGTTGCCAATCCTACGTCAGCTCCCGCGCCCAGCGCCAGCGCGCCAGCCGCGACCAACACCCTGCCGCCCATCGAAACCTCCGCGCCGATACCCACATTGGCGGTGACTCTCGCGCCAACGGACGCGCCGACGCTCGCGCCCTCATCCACCGTCGCTCCAACTCAAGCGCCAACCAGCGCGCCCTCGACAGCGACGGTTCCATCGGGCGGCGCGGTCACATATACTTCACAGGTGCTTGGGATCAGCTTTATGTATCTGCCGCATCAAGGTGGTGAGACGGTCGGAACTTTCGAGTCCGGCGACAAGGTGTATGTTTTTGCCGGCAACACACCCCCAACGCAAGGACAGTGGGTGCAGGTTTTCCAAAAAGCCGCAAACGATTCGCTCGAGGACGCGATCAAGAAAACGCTGATGAAAAATTATTCTCCGCAAGACTGCCTCGTGGTCAAAACGTCGAACCCGGTTGGCGGGCAAACTAACCCGCCGAGTTATGTCTTTGCGAAAATTGATGTGCCGCATTTGGCGAACGAGCCGCTCCCGACGCTTACGGCAAAGGCGCAAAAATGTCCGCAGCCCTACACTGCATTCGGCGGCATCGCGTATTTTATGCAGGACACGAATCATCCCGACCGATTCCTTTTCTTCAGCATCGGTCAATACGCGATCTTGAGCGCGAATAACCAACCGTGGCAGAACTCGATCAAGCTGCTTGATTCCGGCTCGACGTCGGGTGGAACCTCGAACGCCTACCTCGACGACCGCAGCACCGCGCAATCGGTGATCACGTCCCATGTCAACGCGCTCAATTTGAAACAATATCTGCGCGCGTATTCGTACTGGAACCTCCCGCCGGGTTCGCCGTCCGCGCCACAATCATTCGAGCAATTTCAAGCGGGCTATGCCAACACCGCGTCGATCCAACTGAAAATAGGTACGGTCACCGGCGATGTCGGCGCGGGACAACTTTATTATTCGGTGCCGGTCACGCTGATCGCGCAGACCACCAGCGCCGCGACGCAAACTTTTGTCGGCTGCTACATCTTGCATCTCGCCAATCCCGCGATCCAAGCATCGCCGCCATCCCATCCATTGGGCATCGAGTCCGCGAAGGTCCAGCAGGTCGCGAACAATGTAAAAACCGATGACCTGATGTCACACGCGTGTGAAATTCAAGGTCAAGCGCTCACGCCCACTGCCGTAGGTGATCCGGCGAACATTGACGCGACGCGCTATCTCGACGACCGCAGCGACGCCGTGCAAGTCTTGCGCTCGCTCTTTAATGCGGTCAATCGGAAAGAATATGTGCGCGCGTATTCGTACTGGGAACCGGGTGCGGCGCAACCGCAACCGTTCGCGCAATTTCAACAAGGGTACGCGAATACAGCCAGCGTTCAGCTGATGACCGGCGCGGTCGGCAGCGATTCCGGCGCGGGACAACTTTATTACACCGTGCCCGTGTTGCTCGTTGCAAAAACAACTGACAACGCCACGCAAACATTCGCCGGGTGCTACACTCTGCATTTGAGTCGTCCCGAAATTCAAGGCGTGCCCCCGTTCCAACCGCTCGGCATTCGATCCGCCAACATCCACGTGGTTGCGAACGGCGCGGGCGCGTCCGCGATGCCGCAGAGTTGCGTCCCCTAATTTTCGATTGAGCCTCTTGGATAATTCGCCGCGGAGATTTTGCCGCGGCGAATTGCTTTTCGGCATGGCTTCAAGTTTGCGCGTTATCCCGATTGATACGCCACACGCTTGCCTCTCGTAAGATTCCACTGTATTATTTGCCGCGATGACCACGCCCGTTCGACAGCAATATCTCCGCATCAAGAAACAATTCCCCGACGCGATTGTCTTGTTTCGACTCGGCGATTTTTACGAATCGTTCGACGACGACGCGCGGGTGGTCGCGGAAGTATGCAATATTGTTTTGACCGGACGCGATATGGGCAATGGTCAACGCGTGCCGCTCGCCGGTGTGCCGCATCACGCAGTCGAGACGTATGTGGCGCGCTTGATCGCGGCGGGACACAAGGTCGCGCTGGTCGAGCAGATGGCGGAAGAAGCGGTCAAGGGCTTGATGAATCGCGAGGTCGCGCGGGTGGTCACTCCCGGCACGGTGGTTGAACCCAATCTCTTGCAGGATAAGGCGAATAGCTATCTCGTCGCAGTCTGCGTACAAGATTCACGCGCGGGTCTGGCGTATGCCGACATCACCACCGGCGAATTTGCCGCGACCGAGCTGGATGGGCGCGAATTGTCGAGCGAAGTGGATCGTCTCCACCCCGCCGAGCTGTTGCGAATGGACGGGCAGGCGTCGTCAGTAGTCAAGTCCGCATACCCCGTTTCAAATGTTTCCGCGCTCGACCTCGACACCGCGCAACAAATTTTGCGCGACCAATTCCGCGTGGCGTCGCTCGATGGCTTCGGACTTGTCGCGATGTCTCTCGCCACCCGCGCCGCCGCGGCGATTGTGCGCTATCTCGGCGACAATCAAAAAGGCGCGTTGGCGCAACTCCGCGCGCTGCGCGTGTATCACACCGAAGAGTTTATGGTGCTCGATCCGCCCACGCGCCGCAACCTCGAATTGACCGCGAGCATTCGCGGGGGAGGCATTAAAGGTTCGCTGCTTGGCGTCTTGGACGAAACCAAAACCGCGATGGGTGGACGTCTCCTGCGCCAATGGCTGATGCAGCCGCTCCGCGATTTGAACGCGTTGAATGCACGCCTCGACCGCGTGGATGCGTTCTACCGCGACACCGCGCGGCGTGAGCGCGTGCGTGACCTGTTGAAACAGGTCGGCGATGTCGAACGCCTCACCAATCGCGTGGTGCAGGGCATCGTCACTCCGCGCGAAGTGCGTACTCTCGGCGCGAGCCTCGGAGTGATTCCGGCGTTATGCGCCGAGTTGAACAGCAGCGAGTTGCTCGCTGCGCTCGCTTTGGACGCGTGTGCGGATGTGAGCATGCTGGTGGAGCACGCGCTGGTCGCCGATCCTCCTGCGAGTCTCGCCAACGGCGGCGCGATCGCACCCGGTTTTTCCGCAGAGCTTGATTCGATTGCGCTTGCCGCGCGCAACGCAAAGGATTGGGTCGCGGCATT
>JBBSHK010000441.1:0-3301 GCA_038253185.1 Anaerolineae bacterium
CTTTTGCAGTAAGGCGCGATTCAATTTGATCCAAAGGAATACATAACCGCGGATGGTAAAACGCCGCCGGTGCTGCACGTGGATTCCACCGAGCCGCTCATCTCCGACAAGACGGGCAACGTGATTACGAACGACTTGTGGGGCATCTATTGGAAAAAAGATCGCGAAGGGGTGCAGGGCGGCGCGGTGCCGGAGAATCTCGGTCCCGATGCGGAAGTTGATCCATACGGTCCGCAAAGCCCGTACTATACCGTGAAAGAAGATTTCGTGGATTATTGGACGGCGGGACTGGCGCACTGTCTCGCGCGCTTTGAGGGCGGCAGTCTCGCCTATCACCACGCGCCGTCGGGCGGCATCGGCGCGTTCACCGCGGACTCGTTCCCGGTTTTTGATTTCATGCGACCCAATGTATTCGTCGTCGCGGACAGCAATCACGGCTACAAGATGATCGGCGTGGGCAAAGAAGTGGCGAAGGTATTGATGGGCGAACACAGCGCCGTGCTGCACCCCTTCCGCTTTGCGCGATTTGCGGAAGGCGATCTGCATCCCGTCTCGCACAGCCCGTATCCGTGGAGTTAACATGATTGAATTCCAAAATGTGACCAAGTCGTACGGCGGTGGCGTCGTCGTGCTCGACGGGTTGAACTTTAAGGTGAATGAGGGCGAATTGGTCGTGCTGATCGGTCCGAGCGGTTGCGGCAAAACCACCGCGCTCAAACTCATCAATCGCCTTGCGGAACCAACCGGCGGGCGCGTGCTGGTGGATGGACAGGATGTGGCGAAGCAAGACCCGGTGGAATTGCGTCGGCGCATCGGCTATGTGATTCAGCAGATCGGACTCTTTCCGCATATGACCGTCGGGGAGAATGTCGCGCTGGTGCCGCGCCTGAAGAATTGGTCAGAGAAAAAGCGTCGCGAGCGCGCGCGCGATTTGCTCGACCTGGTGGGATTGCCCGCCGCGACGTACGAGAAACGCTACCCGCGCGAGCTCTCCGGCGGACAACAACAGCGCGTCGGCGTTGCGCGCGCACTGGCGGCTGATCCCTCCATCGTGCTGATGGATGAGCCGTTCGGCGCGGTGGACCCGATCACGCGGCGGCAGCTTCAATTCGAAATGCGTAAGATTCAATCGGCGGTACGCAAGACGATTGTATTCGTCACTCACGACATTGCGGAAGCGTTTCTGCTCGGCGACCGCATTGGCTTGATGCGCTCAGGGCGGCTGTTGCAGCTCGCGACACCCGAAGAAGTCTTGCGCCAACCTGCCGACGATTTTGTCAAGGAATTTGTCGGCGGCGACAATCCCTGGCGCAAGCTCGATTTCCTGCGCGTGCGCGATGTCGCGCAACCGTTGAATGGGGACACGACCAACGCGCTGCAAGCCGCGCCGCGCATTGCCGATTCGACCTTGCTCAAAGACGCGCTGACGCGAATGTCGGGCGAACACGCGGAACTGTTTGCGGTGGTGGACGAGGCGGGCAACCCGACCGGCTCGCTCAGCTTGATGAGCGTGATGGAGTTGATTGGCGAGCTGGCGAGCGAAGATTCGAGTTCTACACCGGCGCACTAGGTAACCGCAATGTTGGACTATATCTTTGCTCATCCCAACGAAATCCTCGAGCTAACGCGGCAGCACCTTCAGATTACTGCCGTGGCGGTAATTCTCTCAATTCTGATTGGAGTGCCGTTGGGTATTCTCGTAGCGCGCACGCGCTCGCTCCAGCCGGCTATATTGGGAACGGCGAGCTTGCTCTACACCATTCCCAGTCTGGCGCTGTTTGCGTTTCTCATTCCTTTTCTCGGATTGGGCGACAAGTCCACAATCCTGGCGCTGATCCTCTATTCACAATTGACCATCATTCGCAACACCGTCGTTGGAATCCAGGGCGTGAGTCCGGGCATCATCGAATCGGCGACCGGCATGGGAATGACCCGCGCGCAAATCTTGACCAAAGTGCAATTGCCGCTCGCGGTGCCGTTGATCATGGCGGGGGTGCGAACCGTGACGGTGATGGACATTGGCATCGCGACGATTGCTGCGTTCATTGGAGCCGGAGGCTTGGGTGTGCTGATTTACAATGGCATCGCGCGACTCTATCCGGAGATGATCGTCGCCGGCGCGCTGCCCGTCGCGGTGCTCGCGCTGCTCGCGGATTTTATTTTGCATCGCGTCGAGGATTTCTTGCGACCGCGAGGGTTAAAGGCAGTGAGATGAGCGATAGGGAGTTAACGTGGAGCTACTGAGTTTTTTCTATCAGCAACCTGAGCTGGTCATTAAACTGCTCGGCGAGCATCTGCTTCTCACGTTCGTCGCGGTTGGAATCTCGGCGGCAATCGCGCTGCCCTTCGCCATCCTGATCACGCGTGTGCCGTGGCTGACTTTTCTCGTTATGGGCGCAGCCAACTTGAGCCAGACGATTCCAAGTTTGGCAATTCTCGGGCTTTGCATTCCCCTGCTGGGCATCGGCTTCAAGCCGGCGATTGTCGCGCTGGTCTTGCGCGCGATGCTGCCGATTGTGATCAATACCTACGTTGGAATCAGTGAAATTGATCCGGCGGTGATCGAAGCCGGGCGCGGCATGGGGATGCGCAGTTGGCAAATCCTGACGGCGGTTGAGTTGCCGCTCGCGTTGCCCGTAATTATGGCAGGGTTGCGAAATGCAACCGTGATCTGCATCAGCGTGGCGACGCTCGCCGCGCTCATCGGCGCGGGAGGATTGGGGGAGCTCATATTCCGCGGCGTGGCGATGGTCGATCAGCCGATGCTCATGGCGGGCGCGATTCCCACCGCGCTGCTCGCGATTCTCGCCGACGTACTGATCGGGCGCTTGGAATTGACGTTGACACCACAAGGCATGCGCCAATAAATTATCGTGACGCATGATGGCGTTGAAAGGAGGTACACAAAAGCATTGCAAGTTGCCGTTCCCGTTCAAACCATTTTGATTTCAAGGAGGAGAAAGTGAAACTGAAAATGAAATTTGCGTATCTCTCGATTGCGGTGTTGCTGCTGATGGTACTGGCAGCGGCGTGTGGTGGTGGAGCCGCACCAACTAATGCTCCGCCAACCGCCGCCACGAACCCGACCTCAGCACCCTCGAATCCGACCACGGCGCCCTCGGCGGGCGGCGCCAAGCCGACGATCATTGTCGGTTCAAAAGGCTTTACCGAGCAGCTCATCCTCGGACAGATGGTCGCTCAACTGCTCGAATCAAAGGGTTATACGGTCGATAAAAAGAATATTGGGTTGGCAAGTACAGCGATTGTAAGTGAAGCGTTGAAGAAGGGCGACATCAACGTA
>JBBSHK010000442.1:0-3294 GCA_038253185.1 Anaerolineae bacterium
GACCGCGTTGCCGAGCACACTCATGATGCCGAACCAACCCGAGGCGGAGCCGCGCTGATTGGGCGGAACCACGTCGGGGATTAGTGCGGAGTAGGGTGCGGTCGCGACATTGTTCCAAAATGAAATCCACATAAACGCGGCAATAAACAGTCCGAAATTTTCCGGCACGGCGGCGATGAACGCGAGCGCGACGAGTCCCAGCGCATTCACCAGCGAGCCAACGATCAGCCACGGGCGGCGGCGACCGAACGGTGTGCGAAGCCGATCACTGAACGCGCCAAAGAACGGCGCGACCACCATCGAGATCAGCGCGGTAAAGAGGAGAATCAGCCCTGCAGTCGTGCCTTTACGTTCATCCCCACCGATGAGCGTGGCTTGATGCGGCAAAAGAAAAACGAGGATCGCCGCCCAGTGGACGCCGTTGCCGAACCAGTAGAAGGATAATGCCGCCTGATGAAATGTATTCAGTTGGCGCGGCAGAACCGAAGGGACATTCGGCGAAGGTGTGGTGAGGTCAGCCATGGTGATTTTAGATTCGAGATTTCAGGTTCAAGATTTGGGACGGTGAATGCAGGCGGCTGTGTTCGCCCGTTGAATTAGTCTTGAACGTCGCGTTCCTGGCGTTCGCGTTCTTCGGTGTCGACGGGATGTTCAAAAAAATCATGCTCGCCCGGTTTGCCGTGAATAATTTCGAGTGCATGAGGCAGCGCGGGGAGGATCGTGAGAAAATTTTCGCGCGCGGCTTGGGGGCTGCCCGGCAAATTCACGATGAGGGTTTTACCGCGAATGCCCGCCGCCATCCGCGTCAACATCGCGTGCGGTGTTTTCTGCAAGCTCGCTGCGATCATTGCATAGATTAGACCCGGCGCTTCTTTTTCCAGCGCGGCGCGCGTCGCCTCCGGTGTCACATCGCGCGGAGCGAATCCGGTGCCGCCCGTCGTCAAAATTAAATCGAGGTGCGCGTCGTCGCACCATTTCTCGAGCGCGCGCTTGATCTCCATAAAATCGTCAGGCACGACGTGATACAAATCTACGTCAGTCTCAAAATGTTCGCGCACGAGTTCTTCCAGCGCGGGACCGGACTCGTCTTCGTACACGCCTTGATGCGCGCGGTCGCTGATGGTGAGAATTCCGATTCGCATGGTGGGTTATAAGTTAAAGGTTAAAAGTTCCAAGTTAAAACGTTGACACCGGTAACCTTCAACTTTCAACTTTTAACTGTCGATGGCAGATGCACCTCGCTATGTCCGTACTGGTTCATAATCTCGACCGTCTCCCTGATCGGGAGAGCATAAACCGTGCGATCATCGCGTCCGGTCATCGTCTCCGCTTTGAACAGCGAATTGAGCACGGCTTCTTCAGTTGCCTCGACCACGGCGGCGAACAGCAGATTGATCAGCGCGGTGCTCTCGACGACTTGATTCAATTGTAATGTACTTTGCGGGGCGGCGTGATGGGGGCGATTGCGCGTGGTGGTGAACGCGATGGCAAAATCGCCGCTGGTGCTGCCGCCAATCGTGCCGGTGCGCGCGATGCCGTGCGCGGCGCGTCTGCCCATACGTGTAAGCTGACGATGGGACATTGGCGCGTCGGTCGCAATCACGATAATGATCGAGCCGTCCGATTCGCGCTGGATCGTTTCTTCATAGGTGGCGAGTTCGCGCCCAACCGGAACGCCGTCGATTCGCAAATAAGGGCGTGAGCCGAAATTCGATTGCACCAGCACCCCGACCGCATAGCCGCCGCTGTCGGGTCCGAGCTGGCGCGAGGCAGTGCCGGTTCCACCCTTAACGCCATAGCAGATCATACCGGTGCCGCCGCCGACCGCGCCCTCTTGAACCAGACCCGCGCTGGCGGAATCAATCGCGCGATAGACATGTTCCTTATGCACATGCCGTCCGCGAATATCATTCATGTACATATCGCTCGTTTCGGCGACGATGGGCGAGACGCCCCAGGTCTTGATGCCCATCTCCGGATTGTGCTCGAACATCCACTCGATCACCGCGTCGGCGACGCGCGCCACATTGTGCGTGTTCGTGATCATAAGCGGACCTTCAATCACGCCCATTTCGTGAACCTGCTCGCTGTTGGTCACTTCGCCAAAGCCGTTGAGCCGAACGACCGCGCCGGTAACCTTTTCATAAAATAAATTTCCTTCGTGCGGCAAGATCGCGGTCACTCCGGTGCGAATCGGACCGATGCCCGGCACCAGCGCGCCCTCGCCCTCAATCAACGTGACCTGACCGACGCGCACGCCCGCGACATCGATGATCGCATTGTACGCGCCCGTTGACAATGTTCCGATCTGGATGCCGAGATCGCGCGCCCGCGCGCGCGTGTTCGGACGGGATGTAATCACAATTTGAAGATGATAGCGACGATGCGACGAGTTGTCAACGCGGGGAGGAAAAAAGCTAAAAGTTAAAAGTTGAAAGTCAAAAGCACCCGACCATTCCTTCCCGTTATAAGAGGAGGGGAGGTCGGGTTCGACCTTCAACCTTTAACCTTCAAGCTGTAACCCGTTCTGTAGTAGAATCTCGCGCATGAAAATTCTGGCGGCGCTGTTTGATTTGGGCGATGTGATAATGCAAGAGACGACCGAAGTCAAGGATGCGGGACTCGCGACCTTGCGCGCAGAGCTGGTGCCGGGCATCGCAGGGGTGCTGCGCGAATTGCATGCGCGCGGAATAAAACTCGGGCTGGTGGCGGACACGCATCGCAAAAATCCGAGAAATGTGTTGGGGCAGCACGGGCTGTACGAGTTGTTCGATGCGTTCGCGATTTCGGAACAAGTGGGCTGCGAAAAACCGGACGCGCGGATTTTCAAACACGCGCTGGAAAAATTAAATCTCGCGCCGCGCGATTACGCGTGTGTGGCGATGGTCGGCAATAATCTGGAACGCGACGTCGGTGGCGCGAACGCGCTCGGTCTCATCTCGATTTGGTTCCACTGGAATAACCGCTATCCGATTGTACCGCAGAGCGAAATCGAAAAGCCGCGTTACACGGTGCAGAATACGCGCGAGTTGCAAGAATTATTAGAGCGATTGGATTGCGAACGATGATAGATTCATCGCCACTTGACGGCGCACGCGTTCCGCGCGTTGTCCAAAACGAGAGTGAACTGGAATTCGCCGCGCGTTACGCGCCGAGCTTGATGTGTGATGCGAACGAGCCGTTCGGTGTGGTTGTCGCCGGTTACACGATTTTCGAGCAGGTGAGCGATTCGCCCTCGTTCAATCGTCGCGTCGATTGGGTCGCGGACGGTTATGCCGCGACGCGGGCGGTCGA
>JBBSHK010000443.1:0-3287 GCA_038253185.1 Anaerolineae bacterium
CACACCCGCGCCGAGCCGAATGTAATCACCGTCCTCGCGAATGGTGTCCAGATTCGGCACGCGGCTGATGTCGATCACCACCTTCGGTGCACGAATCTTGCGCTCGATCTCGATGAGTAAATCGGTGCCGCCGTTGATGATGCGCGCGTCGCTGCCGTACTGCGCGAGCAGCGCGACGGTTTCGTCAATCGTGCGCGGTTGAATGTAGGTTTGCCACATATGCTTAGCAAGTGAAAAGTAAAAAGTTAAGAGTAAGATTCTGGCTTTCACTTTTCGGTTTTTACTTTTGCCTTTTTACTTTTACCACCTCCGCCAAAATGCTCACCGCAATTTCCTGCGGCGTCTCCGCGCCAATCTCGATCCCAATCGGCGCATGCACGCGCGCGAACGCGTCATCGCTCACGCCTGCTTGCTTCAACATTTCAAAAACGGTGAGCACGCGGCGTTTGCTGCCGAGCATTCCGATATACGCCGCGGGTTTATTTATCACCGCGCGCAACGCAGGTGCATCCACTGTGTGCGCGCGGGTCACGAGTACGATGCTTGTCTGCGGCGTGATTTGAATCTTGCCGAGTTCTTCTACTACGTCGCCAAGGCACAATTCATCCGCCGTCGGAAATTTTTCGCGCGTCAACATCTCGGCGCGATCATCCACGACCACGACGCGCATTCCCAAAAATTTTGCCAATTCCGCGCACGCCGCGCCGATGTGCCCTGCTCCGACGATGAGCAGCGTTGGCGTTGCCAAAATCGGCTCGACGAAAATTTCCATTTCGCCGCCGCAGATGAGCGGATCGCCGCGTTCCTCATTCGACAGATTCATATCGAGATAGCGCGGTTTCCCGTCGCGAATCACCGCCTTGGCTTCAGCGATGACGCGCGCTTCCATTTCGCCGCCGCCGACCGAGCCAACAATTGTACCATCGGCGTACACTAACATCTTCGCGCCGACTTCGCGCGGGCTGGCGCCCATTGTTTTCACGATGGTCGCGACTGCCGCGGGCTTGTTCTGCTCTATTGATTCCGCTAACGCTTTGTAAACCTGCTGCATATTTTTAATCTAAACCCCATTGACCCCCGCGCGCAATTTTGCTAGAATGACAACTCAGAACAAACGTTCTGAGTCTCGTATGGAACCTAATTCGCGCAAGAAGGAATATTACACTCTCGCTCAGGCGGAGAGTTTTGAAATCACGCGCTCGCCGGGACTGATTGATTTGATCAAAGCGATCGCGCGGATCTTATTTCGCCGACCGTCGCGTCGCCGCGTTCACACCCCAGCGCTACTCACTCGCCGTGAATGGCAGGTGCTCGAACTCGTCGGTCGCGGCTACACCAATCGCGAAATTGCCGCAGAACTGGTGATTGCGCCCGAGACGGTCAAGACTCACATCGCCAATCTGCGCGCTAAGCTTCAGCTCGCGAGCAAAAATGAATTACGCTACTGGTTTATCGAGCATAGTCGAGCGAGCGAATAATCTTCTCCCCCCCAAATTCACCCTTGACTAACCCGCTACTCCCCTTAAGTTTACCCTGAAACATACGTTCTACAGGGGATAGATTTCGGAGCGCCCTTCTGTTAGATTCGTCCGTGATGAATATTCATCCGGCGACGAATCGCGGACGCATCCTTTTGCTGTATGGCGCCAGTCTGCCGCGCGATTTACTTACGCGCAGTCTCGCGTGGATTCTGCTGCGCCATCACCATTTGTATCTCATCGACGGCGCGAACGCGTTTGACGCGTATGGACTCACGCGCCTGATTATGAAGCAGCGCCAAGACCCGCGCGTAATGCTGAAACGCATCCACCTCTCGCGCGCCTTTACCTGTTATCAATTGGCGGAACGAATCGCCTCTCTGTCTTCTTCTCATCCTGAGCAGCCTGTCCTGAGCCTGTCGAAGGAGAGCGAAGCGCAGTCGAAGGAGAGTTTGCGAGCCGTTTATCTTGTCGGCTTGCTCGATACTTTTTACGATGAAGATGTTCCGCTGGTTGAAGCGACGCGCTTGCTGAATCAAATGCTCGCGCAGTTGCAACAGCTCGCCGGACGCGGCGCGCTGATTATTATAACCACAAAATTACCGCCTGTCGAAGCGGCAGCGCGCGCCGTGTTAGTACAGCGCGTCAAGGAGAGTGCAGACGTGGTTTATCACTTGAGCAAGGACGGAGGACGAACAACGAAGGACGAATGACGTGCTGAGCCAAGCTCAACCGTCCGCCGTCTGTGGTCTTTCGGATTCCCAATGGGTCGCACCCTACCCTCCTTTACTCAACTCATTCTCAACGAGCAAAACGCGCTCGCGAAATTCCGCCGCGCGCTGCGTAAAGACGACCAGCGCGCGTTCGACGATCTCTTTCGCGCGGCGCGCTATCACGTTGCCGCCGCCGCGTACGCGTCACATCTTTTGCCATTCGAGATGATGTTGCTGGCGATGCTCATCGAAGAGCACAAGCGCGTGCAGCACTTGGAAATCGTGCTGGAACGATTGTTGGGACAGATGCCTGATGCGAGGAATCAACTGCTAGATTTGAGCGTGTTCCTCCCAGCAGAAAATGATCGGACGGTTGATTCGGGTAATGCAAAATCATCCTGTCGCTAGTACGCCTTTGCCCACCCTCTCTGAACATCGGTGGCGCTGGAATACTTTGACCGCGCGGGAGATTGAGGTTGCGCGTTTGGTGGCGCGGGGCAAACGCAACGCTGAGATTGCAGATGAACTCCACCTCAGTCGCTATACGGTCGAAACTCATCTCAAGCACATCTACAGTAAATTGCAGATCCGCTCACGCACAGAACTAACCAATCTCGTGCGCGACTGCACAGATTAGACGCGTTCATTGAATTCCCTCACTTTTCCCCGCAGAATTTTTTTCAGAAAATACCTGATTTCAGTGATTACGGCTTGGAACATCTGTGCTATATGTATAGACGCATCAGCCCCGGGTACACATCAGCGGATTGACCCTATGTGACTATCTCTCCGGGATAGACAGAGCTGCTGCGAAAATTTTGAGGAGGATCGTTATGAAGCGCTATCAGGTTATACAGTTTGCAAATTTTGGTGTGTTAGTGATTTTCATCCTGCTCTTTGGTGCCACCATGAGTGGCACGGCGGTTGCTCAGAGCGCCACCGCGACGGCGACTCCAAGCACCGCTCCCGACAGTTTCACATTGATTGAACAGGATTTGGCGGGTGGTGTAATCAACGTTAACACAGCAACCCTCTACAAGGTCTATGCTCTCTTTAAGAGTCCTTTGCTGCCCATTCAATATCAATCTAATGTACC
>JBBSHK010000444.1:0-3279 GCA_038253185.1 Anaerolineae bacterium
AGTTCCGAGGATGCCAAGCAAAATTTGTGGCAAATTATTTTTGCCGCGCCGTTCTGTGCGAGCGCGGCGGCGGCGTGAATAGACTGTACGCAGAGTCACGAGCAGAACTCCTTTTGAGCGCAATCGCCGAGGGGAACTACAAAATCCGAGTTTACCACCGTTCCGATAAATCACAAAAGAAAAACGCGGCTATATGGGCGAGAGCAGATTTGTTGCGCACCACTAGGCGACGATCAGACTATTTGACCATCTGGCTTGATTCCTTGACTTTAACTCTTCGTTATGCCAAAATTTCGCGGATGGCATCCATTCGCGCGTTCGTAGCGATTGAATTGAATGACAAAGTAAGGCGCGCGCTGCGCGAGGTGCAGCAGCAATTGAAAGAGGCGCGCGGCGCGGAGAGGGTGAAATGGGTCGCGCCGGAGAATATTCATTTGACGCTCAAGTTTTTAGGGGACGTTGACGAATCGAGTTTGCCCGCGCTGAGCGAGGCACTGCAAGCCGCGACAAGTGGAATCCCGCCGTTCGCGCTTCACGTGCGCGGGTTGGACTGTTTCCCAAACACGCGGCGTCCCAATAATATTTGGGTTGGAGTCGAAGGAGACCTCGCGAGCGCGGCAACCCTCGCGGAGCAAATCGAAAAACAATTCGCGACTCTCGGGTTCGAGCGAGACGCGCGTTCTTTCTCGCCCCATCTCACGCTCGGTCGCATCAAGCGCGATGTGCATCCCACCGACCGCCAGGCGATTGGCGCGACGGTAGAAAATTTTCCGGCGGTAGAATTGGGCGCGATTAACGCGGAGGCTGTGCATTTGATCAAGAGCGACCTGCGCCCAAGTGGTCCGATTTACACACTACTGGTAACCGCGAGGTTTAAATAAACCGTAAGGGCGCAATGTACTGCGCCCTTACAAACGATGTTTTATTCTTTCCGGCTATCTACGGTGAAACTGTTACACCGCGCCATCCGACGCCCGCGCACGCGGCAACGTAAAACTAAAGCGACTGCCTGCACCGCGCCGCGATTCGACCCAAATTTTTCCGTGATGCGCTTCGACAATGCGACGCGCAATCGCGAGTCCTAAACCAGAACCGCCCGTTTCCCGCGAACGCGATTTTTCGCCGCGATAAAAGCGGTCAAAGACGCGCGGCAAATCACTCTCCGCAATTCCCTCGCCCGTATCAATCACGTCCACCTGCACTTGTCCATTGTCGCGCGGGCGCGCTTCGACGAAGACTGTCCCGTCCGAAGGGGTGTGACGAATCGCATTCTGAATCAGATTGTAGAGCACACGCTGCATCTTGTGCGAATTCATCAACACCGGATCGACCGCCGGCTCGACCCAGCCGCTCAGCTTTATATTTTTTTCATTCGCCTGTACGTGCATCGTTTCGAGCGTATCCGAAATCAAATCGCGCAGTGAGCTTGGCTCGACGCTCCACGCCAACACACCCGCTTCCAACTGCGACAACTCGAATAAATCGTCGACCAGCAGACTCAAGCTCTGCACCTGTGACTGTGCGCTGTTCAGATAACGCGCAATGGTCGCGTCGTCGCTGACGACCCCATCGTTGATTGCCTCGATCATCGCGCGCAAACTCGCGAGCGGTGTTCGCAAATCGTGCGACACCGCCGCGACCACATCGCGACGCGCCTGTTCCAATTCTTTCTCTTTGCCGAACGCTTCTTCCAGTCGCGCTGCCATCCGATTGAACGCGACCGCGAGTCGTTCCACCTCGTCGCCCGATTTCACGTCAACGCGCGTGTCCAAATTTCCGCGCGCGAGGTCTTCGGCGCTGCGCGTCAATTGTGCCAAGCCGCGCGTGATCGAGCGCGAGAGAAAATAACCGAACGCCAGCGAAACGATTCCGGCGAAAACCAGCAGCACGAGCAGAAATGCTTCATCGTGCGCGGAAAGGAACATCGGCATCGAAGCGAGCATTATGATGAGCGCGGTGACACCAAAGCCGAGCGCGTAACCGAACGCGACCTTGACATGGATCACGCCCAGGCGCAAAAGCAAGATCGCGCGGTAGGCGAGGTAACCCACCGCGAGCGCGACGAGTTCGGCAAAGACCAAGAGCTGCGCGAGTTCCGTCAAGTCGCCCGCCGGCGGATGCAACAAAAGCACCGCCACCGCTAAGGCGGCGAGCGGAGCAATGACGACCAGCAGAAGGAGAAATAAGATTTCGCGACGCACGATGAAAATTTCCGATTTACGATTGTTGATTTTTGATTGATATGCTCAATTATGCTTGTGGCAACATCCCTGCCATCTAGGGACAAAGTGCGCGAGTATGTACGATCGCCGTAATCAGCAATCATAAATCCGAAATCATAAATTTTGTTACGGTCCTTTTTCAAACTTGTACCCCACGCCCCACACGGTGCTGATGTAGCGCGGGTCGGCGGGATCGGGTTCTATTTTTTCTCGCAGCCGGCGTACATGAACGGTGACCGTGCTCGCGTCACCATAAAATTCATAGCCCCACACGTGATCGAGCAATTGCGTGCGCGTGAACACCTGACCCGGATGCGAGGCGAGAAACCACAACAAATCAAATTCTTTGCTCGTGAGTTCGACCGACTTGTCTTTCAGTTCCACTGAACGCGCCAGCGGATCAATTCGCAAATCGCCGCGCGTGAGTGGTCGTTCGCCCGTCTCCAGCATCGACGCGCCACTGGTGCGCCGCAGCACGGCTTTGACACGCGCGACCAATTCACGCGGGCTGAACGGTTTCGTGATGTAATCGTCCGCGCCGAGTTCAAGCCCGACGATGCGGTCCGTTTCTTCACCCTTTGCCGTCAGCATGATCACAGGGACCGCGGTCTTGGCGCGCATACGGCGGAATACTTCCAGACCATCCAGCTTGGGCAGCATCAGGTCGAGCACAATCAAATCGGGATTGTGCGAATTAAACGTCGCGAGCGCGGCTTCGCCATCGCTCGCCGTCGCAACTTGAAAACCTTCGCGCGTAAGATATTTCTGGACCACTTCGAGAATGCGTGGCTCATCGTCCACTACCAGAACACGTTGCATTGGCATAACCTACCTTTGGGCGAAATGATTGCGCGGGCGTGACGTAATCCTTACGAGAAGCTAAAGCGGCGATGAAAAGCGCTGCAAGGATTTGTTAAGGTTTAAGTGATACGATTGTAACGCGTTGAAGCAATACTGTTCGGGAGGAAACGAGATGCTGAATCCTATTCAAGTGCTCAAGCTCACATTCCTTGCTGCAATCAGCTTCGCGATTGCCGGATGCGCGGGCAGCGCGGCG
>JBBSHK010000445.1:0-3270 GCA_038253185.1 Anaerolineae bacterium
AAAAGCGCAGCGACGCACCGGCAATGTGAACACGCAGGCGGGCATCATCGAGCGCGAAAGTCCGCTGCAGATTTCCAAGGTGGCTGTAATCTGTAAAAATTGTGGACGCGTAACGCGCGTGGGTTTTGCGTTCGATGCCGCGGGTCGCAAAGAGCGCGTGTGCAAAAAGTGCAACGAGGTGCTCGACTAGAAAGCAAAACGTAAACCGTAACGCGATTCATGTTGCTTTACGTTTCACACTGTACGATTCAGGAAATTATCATGGCGAAAGAAGACAAGGCAAAAGTTAAAGACCAGAAAGGCGCGCCGAAAGGCGACAGCAAGGGTAAAGGGGGCGAGCCGAAGGCTGATGCCAAGTCCAAGGGACAGGGCAAGGAACAGGCGAAAGTTGCTGAGGCAAAACCCAAAGTTCGTGTCACCCCGCGTCTGCACGAGCGCTACCGCAAAGAGATTGCGCCGGCGATGATGCGCGAGTTCGGTTATGCCAACTCGATGCAGGTACCTCATGTCAACAAAGTGGTGGTCAACGTGGGCGTGGGCGAAGCGTTGAGCAACGCCAAGGCGCTCGACGGCGCAGTGCGCGATATTACCGAGATCACCGGTCAAAAGCCGATCGTGCGGAAAGCAAAAAAGTCGATTGCGACTTTCAAGCTGCGCGAAGGCAACGCCATCGGCGTCAAGGTGACGCTGCGCGGCACGCGGATGTATCACTTTCTCGACCGCCTGGTGAATATCGCCCTGCCGCGCGTGCGCGATTTTCGCGGCGTGTCGCGCGATGCCTTTGACGGTCGCGGCAATTACACGCTCGGTTTGCGCGAGCAATTGATCTGGCCCGAAATTGATTACGATACCATTGACAAGATTCGCGGGATGGAGATCACGATTGTGACCAGCGCGAAGAATGATGAAGAGGCGCGTCGCCTGCTTCAATTGATGGGGATGCCGTTTCAGCATGCATAGCTCGTTCGTGCATTGACGAATTAAGAGGAGAAAATAGGTTTGGCAAAGAAATCAATTGTAAATCGCGAGCTGCATAGGAAATATCCGAACCGTGTGCGCAATCGGTGCCGTGTGTGCGGTAGACCGCGCGGCTATATCCGCCGGTTTAGACTCTGCCGCATTTGTTTTCGCCGTGAGGCGCTGGAAGGACATCTGCCCGGCGTTACCAAATCCAGTTGGTAAATTTCTCTGGCGTCGGGATTCTTTTCGCAAAGAGATAGATATGATAGGAGTTCGCTCGATGGTTAACGACCCAATTGGGGATATGCTGGCTCGACTTTATAACGCGGCATTGGTGCGGCACCCGCAGGTGGCGATGCCCGCGACCAAGATGCGCGTGGCGATTGCGAAAATTCTAAAGGACGAAGGTTTTATTGATCGACTCGAAGTCACGCGCGAGCGTCCCCAGCCGACGTTAAAAGTCTGGTTGAAATATGACCAGGCGCGCAAACCGGTGCTCTCGGGGGCGCGACGTGTATCGAAACCCGGACGTCGCATTTACGCCGGCAGGCGCGATATTCCGTGGGTGCAGAATGGTCTGGGTGTGGCGATTGTTTCGACGACCAAGGGCGTGATGACCGGCGCACGCGCGAAGAAAGAGGGCTTGGGCGGCGAAATTTTGTGCGAGGTGTGGTGAGATGTCACGTATTGGAAAAATGCCTGTGGTTTTGCCGCAGGGCGTAAAGGCAGAAATCCAAGGCTCGACCATTACGGTCAAGGGTCCGCGGGGTGAGATGACGCAGTCATTCAACCCGGAGATGAAGATCACGCAACAGGATTCGAAACTCGTGATCGAGCGACCTGACGATGAAGCGTACGAGGCGATGCACGGAATGATGCGCGCGCTCGTAAACAATATGGTCACGGGTGTCACTACGGGCTTTACGCGCAATTTAGAGATCGAAGGCGTCGGTTATCGCGGTGAGATGCAAGGAACGAAATTGGTGCTCTCGCTGGGTTACTCCCATCCCGTTCCGGTCGAACCACCTGCCGGAATTAAATTGTCGGTTGACAAGAGTCAGCGGCTCGTGACCGTTGAAGGTGTTGATAAACAAGTAGTGGGTGAAATCGCCGCCAAAATTCGCTCGCTGCGTCCGCCGGAACCATACAAAGGCAAAGGCATTCACTATCAAGGTGAAAAGGTTCGCCGCAAGGCGGGCAAGGCGGGTAAGGTCGGAGCAAAATAGTCAATGGTCAGATAGTCGAAGGGTCAGAGGGTCAAATGCACCGGCGACGATTCGACAAAGCGACCATCGGACGACAGGACGAACTATGCCAACGAAGAATGTAGAAAAAGTTTTGAGAGAGCGGCGCCATCGTCGCGCGCGTGCGCGGCACAAGCTCGCGGGTACGGAGGCGCGCCCGCGTCTCAATGTCTTTCGCAGCACGCGCCACATCTTCGCGCAGATCATTGACGATGCGCAGGGCAAGACTCTGGTGGCGGCATCCACACTCGACGACGATGTGCGCGCCAACGCCGCCAAGACAAACAAGACCGATGAAGCCAAAGCGGTCGGCAAATTGTTAGCGCAGCGCGCGCAGGCGAAGGGCATCAAGCAAGTCGTGTTTGATCGAGGCGGTTTTAAATATCACGGTCGCGTCAAGTCATTGGCTGACGCGTCGCGCGAAGCGGGGCTGGACTTTTAAATTTCGGATATCGGATTTCGGATTGCGAATTTGAAATGCAGTGGCTGTTCCGCAATCCGCGATCCGCATTTCGCAATTGATGCGGGGTTTCAATGGCAGATAATCGAAATCGTGGCGGTGGTGGTCGAGATCGAGAGCGGCGCGAGGAAGAAGGTCCGACGCTCGATGAACGCGTGGTGGACATTGGACGTACTGCCAAGGTGACCAAAGGCGGACGCAATTTTACCTTCCGCGCGGTCGTCGTCGTCGGCGACAATAACGGCAGCGTCGGTCTTGGTGTCGGCAAGGCGCGCGAAGTCCCCGAGGCGATTCGCAAAGGGACCGAACGAGCGCGCAAGCAAATGGTACGCGTGCAGCTCGCCGGGACCACCATCCCCCATGCGATCACCGCGAACTTTGGCGCGTCGCAGGTGCTGCTACGACCGGCGACGGCGGGCACAGGCGTAATCGCCGGCGGTGGTGTGCGTGCCGTGCTCGAATGCGCGGGCGTACGCGACGTGCTGACCAAATCACTCGGCAGCGCGAATAAATTGAACGTCGTGCGCGCGACGATGAACGCGCTGTCACAAATGAAAAACGCGGAGAATGAGGCAAAGCGACGCGGCAAGCCCGTGAATGAACTCA
>JBBSHK010000446.1:0-3269 GCA_038253185.1 Anaerolineae bacterium
GCCGACCAGTTGCAGATCAGCGGCTTGAGAAATTTCCAGGCAGAGCGGTCTGCCGACCCAGCCGGTCGCGCCCGCGACACACACGCGCAAACTCATCGATAAGCTCCTTGATTCGAATCATTGCAGCGGTTCGGCGAAAATTACGTCGACGCGCTTGAAGCCCAATTTGTACAATATCTCTTTGATCTGAGACGCGCCGCGCTCCTTTGCCTTGTCCAAAAGTTTTTGCGAATCGGCGGCGACGTACAATTGCTGCTGCGCGTCCTGCAGCAACAGCCCGTTCACATCATTGGTGGCGGACACACCAATGCCCGCTTCGTCAAAAAATTGGGCGTTGTCAATTCCGACGTGGCAATATGCCGGCTGCGGCAAGCGCACGGTCACATGCTCAGGGTCTTGCGGATCAATCTGCGTCTGAAATTGTTGCGCGTTATTTTCAAGATCAAAGCACGCCGTAATCGTTCCCTGCGCGATGATGTGACGCGGCAGCGATTGTGTCACACCGCCGAGTACCGGACCCGTGCGCTTGGTGTGAACGGTTGCATGCATCTCTTCTACGGTCAGTTTCAACACCGGCAAAAGTTCACCGGGCGAGACTTGAATCGTGACCTTTTGCGGTTCACCCCTCAGCACTTGAAGCGCGCGAATCACGCGGTCGCCGCCGCCAATTACCACGATGCCGGTGACAATCGCGATGCACGCCACAATCGCGACGGCTGCGATCACGCAACCGTTCAACGGTGCGCGCGGTCGCGGTGTCTGCTCCGAGTCGACGCGCGGCTGCTCCACTTGTCCTGACGGCAACATTTTCATCACGACCTTTCAAGTGAATCATCCCGTTTCAATCACGGAATGCTGCAATTCCTTAACACCAGTGCGGACGCTTGCCGCAATGCATCGCGTTGTGGGAAGGCAGATTGGATCGTAATCCTGTCCCCTGCCTCAACCACTGAAGAATGATTTCCCAGATCGCACCAGACTTTGGTTGGGACAGTGGTGTCTAATTCCACCATGAAATGGTTGTCCTGCTGGTTCACCAACAAAATCGTGCCTTGAATGAGCAAGGTGGATTCGCCGTACTGCGAGAAAAACTGATCTTGCTCCATTGCCCGCGCGATTTGATCCGCAGTGACGCGAACGATGGGAAATATCGGCGTCACGATTGGCTGCGGGCTGGGTGTCGGTTCGCGCAGGAAGGCACAAGCCGACAGACTCGCGAGGAACAAAACAACAATCCCAAATCGAAAAGACATTTGTCTCACGCGGGAATCGTCAAACTCTCCAGATCGCGCGGATAGTACGTCATCATTTCATTACCACTTTCGGTCACCAGCACGGTATCGGAATGACGAAAGCCACCGAGTTCCGGCGCGTACAGCCCCGGCTCTATCGTGAACACCATGCCCGGTTTCAATTCCGTTTGGTCGCCGAGATCGAGGAATGGTCCTTCGTGATAACGCAGACCAATGGCGTGACCGGAATGATGTTTCCAGTACTGCATTAAATCGTTTTCTTCAAAATATTTCCGCACGGCGCGATCGACGTCCGAACATTTCGCACCGGGCAGCAGCGCGGCAATCGCGGCGTCTTGAGCATTCACCATGTGCTCGAACATCTGCTGCTGGTCTTGCGATGGATTGCCGATGAGCATCGTACGCTCCAATTCTGAATTGTAACCCCACATCGGCGCGCCCGCGCCCGTTACCAGCACATCACCTTCGAGGAAAGTAATGTTGTTCGCGAGCGCGTGTGGAATCGCGGCATTGCGTCCGATCTGTCCGCGATAGCCCGCGCTCGCGCCGTCCCAAAACATACTGTACGAGGCGTACAGCGGACCGAGCGTGTCCATCAGCGCCAGCGTCGCCTCGTTGCTCGCGCGCAAACTCACTTCCGTCTCCGTCGCGCCGACGCGGGTGTATCGCTGCAACAGTCGATGCGCGAGATTGCCCCACTTGACGCTCTCACGAATCAGCGCAATCTCTGCCTCGCTCTTGATCGTCATCAGGTCTTCGATAAATCCTGCGAGGCGCGTGACACGCGCGCCGGTGAATTCAGAGAGCGCGGGACCACGATAACCAAAAATCCAGGGATAACCATCCTGGTCTGCGCCGATGCGATTCGCGATGCCCATATCGTCCAAAGTTTTTTTCAAAACTTGCATCGGGTGCGGCTCGAACGGATATTCGACATAAAAGTCCACGCGCGCGAATCCGGTTTTCGACTGCGCGTGTTCGAGTTCGAGGCGCGGCACGAGCATCGCCTTGTCGCCCTGGGCATTCATCACAAACGCCATCGGACGTTCCGTCGGAATGAAGGCAAAGCCGGTAAAGTAGAGAATGTAATAGTTGTCGAACAGTACGACGCCGCTGAGATTCTGCGCGCGGAGGTGCTCGAGCAATTTCTCTGCGCGTGTTTGAAATTCAGGAGTGGTAATGTTGATGGAAGAGATCATGCGAAGGCTCCGGGTGAAAAGTGATAGCTCTCATTTATCCGACTAGGACGCGGTCACGCCCCGCGCGCTTGGCGCGATAGAGCGCGGCATCGGCGGCGCGCAACACACTTTGCGCGGTAGCTCCCTGTTCGGGAAACGTGGCAACACCGATCGACAACGTCACACCGCTCAGGTGTTGATGACCGTCCAGGTGCAACCCGTGCATATCGCTGCGCAATTTTTCGGCTCGCTGTCGCGCACTCTCCAGCGACGCGTCGGGCAGAATCAGAGTGAACTCTTCGCCACCGTAGCGACAGGCGATATCTTCGCCGCGCACTTTGGTCTCGAGGAAAGCGCCAAACTTGCGCAAGAGTTCGTCGCCGGCAGCGTGCCCATTTTCATCGTTGAAATCTTTAAAGTGGTCAAGATCGATCATCATAATTGCGACCGGCGCGGCATTGCGCGCCGCGCGGCGCAGCTCGCGTTCTAGTGATTCCTCCATATAGCGCCGATTGAATAGACCAGTCAGTGGATCGCGGATGGCTTGTGACCGCAAACTTTCTTGCAACGCCAAATTGGTGAGCGCCAGAGCGATATGTTCAGACACCGTCACCGCCAATTGCTGTTTCGATGCGCTCAAGTTCGCCGCCGCGCGTGTTACTCCGTTTACCGGCGTCTGTTGCCGACCATCGCGCAGATGCAGCACGCCGATCGTTTCGCCTTGTGCGATCATTGGCACGCACAGCGAAACACTCGCTGCACTTGCCTTGACGTGGCTGCACAGCACCCCCGCATGCGTGCCGTCAACCAGATGTGTCCTGCCGCGCCGCAGTGCCCA
>JBBSHK010000447.1:0-3267 GCA_038253185.1 Anaerolineae bacterium
CCATCGTCGGTTATGTGGGATTCTGGATGATGGCAGGTGAGGCGCATGTCAGCACGATCGCGGTCAAGCCGGAATATCGCGGGCGCTCGTTCGGAGAATTGATTCTCGTCGCGGCAATTGACCGGGCGTACGATCTGGGCGCGCGTGAGGTGACGCTCGAAGTGCGCGTATCGAACCTGCCCGCGCAAGAACTGTATCTCAAGTACGGCTTTGACAAAGTGGGCTTGCGGAAAGCGTATTACACCGACAACAATGAGGACGCGTATATTATGACGACGCCGCCGATTCACGCTGCGGAGTACCAGCAAAAGTTTCGGCGGCTGAAAGAAATCTTGTTGCAGCGATTGCGCCGCGCGGGCGCGTCGTCGTGGCGCCGCGGGCGACAAAAAATTAGTGGAGGCTCAACCTATGGCAGTTAGTGCTGAACTTTTGGAAATATTGCGCTGTCCGGCGGATGTGCGCAATGCACCCGATGCGGGCATGCTCGATCTCGTGCGCGAGACGTGGTTGGTGTGCCGCGACTGTGGACGCAAGTATCCGATCAAGAACGACATTCCGATTATGTTGATCGACGAAGGCGACAAGTACAAGGACACGCCGGTCGAGCAATTGCCCGCGAGTTTGTGAGCAGATACGCGGCAGATTGCGCTGCGTAGTGATTGATGCTAGTTGCGGGATGCCACGCAGCCACCTGCGATGGACACTATCCAACTCATTTCAAAAATGAAATTTCTTGATAAAAATTGCGCGACGCTTTGCCAATTTGACTTGTTCTCCCGCGCGGAATGGGGTTTTTGAAATGAGTTGTCACCACACGAAGAATAAAATTTTTCTTTGTGCCGTCGTGGCTTTGCAGCTATGAAATGATTTGCAATTGGTTCAGAATGAAAATAAATGCGAAGGCAAATCGGGGAATAAGAATGAGAAAGGAATGGCTGCCGTTCATGCAGCCCCAGATATAAATGAAACGATCAATGATCATGCTCGCGACGGCGAGCTTGCTTTTTATTTTGACACCGCGCGCGTTTGCCCAGAGCGGCATCACGGTCAACGCGGCGACCTTCACCAACAATTTTCCGCAGTCGATGACCTTCAGTCTCGACGCCAAGAGCAGCGCGGCGATTCAGACGGCGACACTCTTCGTACATTTTAGCGGATTGTCGTCGAGCGGGCGCTACAGTCCGCCCTTCGAGCCGGCGACCAACATCACTCCGAAATATGTGTGGGACTTGCACGGCGGCGGGAATGGCGGTTACGTGCCGCCGGGGCTGCGCGGCGAATTTTGGTGGCACCTCGAAGATGCGGCGGGCAACAAGCTGGACACGCCGAAGCAGGCGTTCTTTCTCGACGACCTGAATCACAAATGGAAAAAATTAGAGAACGCCAAGCTGGCGATCTATTCGTACCAACTCGATGACGCCAGCGCGAAAAAAGTTTTTGACGCGGAGAATGCGGCGGTTGATTTTTTGGAAAAGGACCTCGGCGCGACGCTGACGCGACAATTTCAGGTATGGACCTACGCGAGTCGCAGCGATATGTTTCGCTCACTGCCGCCGAATCAAAGTCCGGGCTTGCTCGGCGTGAATTATTTTCAATACGGCGCGGTGCTGGCGGTGGTCGATCCGTCCGACGTGAATGATGGCATTGAAACGACACGGCACGAATTGACGCACGCAGTGGTGCATGAAAAAGTCGGCACGGGCTTGGGCAGCAGTTCATTCCCGACGTGGCTCGACGAAGGACTGGCGACCTACAATATGACGTCCGACCATTCGCTGATCGGTGGTTACAACGTGCGGCTCAAGCAGGCGATTGCGAGCAATACGCTGATTCCGCTGCGGACGATTTCGAGCGGCTTTCCGCCGGATCCGGAATCCTACCTGTTGGCATACGGTGAAGGGTGGAGCACCGTCGGATTCATTTTCAAACATTTCGGCAAGGAAAAATTTAGCAAGTTGCTCGACGTTTTCAATCAAGGCGCGACCTACGACGATTCGCTGATGCAGGCGTTCGGGGTGAACCTCGACGGGTTTGAGAATTTGTGGCGGAAAGATCTGGGCTTGCCGGACAAGCCCGTCGCCGCGGCAACCAAAGTGCCGGGTGCGGTTCCGACCTTCGCGTTCTCGACCGCCGAGACGCCTGTGCCGGCGGGTGCCGCGACCGCGACCCCGCAAACGGTCGCCGCGCAAGAGACACCGCATCTGTCCGACCAACCGGCTCCGACGCCTCCGGCACAGAGCGGCGGCGGTGGTGGAATCTGCGGAGGATTGTTTGGCGGAATTGCGCTGGTGCTATTTGGCGGCGCGCAGCGTCGTCGTCGCTCGGTCAAACGCGCGAGTTGACTGGATGTGAATGGGACAGCAAGAAAGGAACGTCAGATGCCATCACCATTTCCCGGAATGGATCCGTTTCTCGAAGGCGAGCTGTGGCAAGAATTTCACGAGACGCTCGCTAATGCTATTCGAGGGCAGTTGTTACCGCAGCTCTCGCCCAAGTATGTGGCGTTGCTCGCCAAGCGTTATGTGCTCGACCGACCCGCGCTACGCGACCGGGCGCGGCAGGCGCAGCGGCGACTCTCAGCCCAATTTCGGAAACGACACCGACGGTTGAACTTCCGAGTCCGGTGCCGGAACAAGTGCCGCTGCTCGGTGTAGAAATCCGCGATGTCGCGGGACGACAGTTGGTGACACTAATCGAAATTCTTTCGCCAGTGAACAAGCGCGGTGAGGGCGCACACGAATACGCCGACCGACGCTTGGAGCTATTGCAAACGCGTACGCATCTGCTTGAACTCGATCTGCTGCGGCAGGGGACGCGCATTCAGTTGTTGGGGGAATTGCCACGCGCGGCGTACTATGCTTTCCTCAGTCGCTGCGAGCGCCGTCCGAACACACAAGTCTGGGCAATCCAATTGTCGCAGAACCTGCCAAAACTACCGGTGCCTCTGTTGCCGCCTGATCCCGACGTGTCTCTCGACCTGCAAGCCGCGGTCAAGGCGTGCTTTGACCGCGTCGGTTATGAACGGCTGCTGGATTATTCCGCGCCGCTGACTCCACCGCCATTAAACGAAGAAGAGCAAGCTTGGGTTGCAGACCGCTTGCGCGAGTCGAGTTATACCTCTAACGTCTAATTCGCGTAAAGTGCGTTTCACCACCGCGCGATCTAGATCATTGCACACGAGCGTGTTTGGAAAAATCGCGGTCGCTTCGACTCCGATCACACTGCCGGAATAACGGCGCGAGATGTGCGTGAGATACAGTTGCCGCA
>JBBSHK010000448.1:0-3248 GCA_038253185.1 Anaerolineae bacterium
CAGCGTGACCACGGCGTACAGCGGCGCGGGGTTTGAATTTGGCGGTGTGAAGATCGCGTACGTGCGACTCGCCGCGCTGCTGATTTCGATTCTGCTCGTCTATGGCTTTCATCTTTTTCTCACGCGCACGCGCACCGGCAACGCGATTCGCGCCACCGGAATGGACCTCGACGCGGCGCGACTGACCGGTGTAAAAATCGCGCCGACCTTTGCGCTGACGTATGCGCTCAGTGCGGCGCTCGCGGGCGCGGCGGGTTCGCTCATCAGCATGACCTTTCCGATCACGCCGACGATGGGCGGTGGCTATACCGTGTACGCTTTTTTGACTTGTGTGCTCGGCGGATTGGGCAGCGTGCCGGGCGCGCTGCTCGGCGGAATGCTGCTCGCGCTGCTGCAAGTGTTTGGCGGTTTTTTCGCGCCGGGCTTGAAAGATGCGATCGCGTTTGTCATTCTCGTTTTGGTGTTGGTGGTGCGACCGCAAGGACTCATCGGTAAAGCATTCTATAGTGGGAGCGCGGAGTGAGAGGACGACCCGAGCGCGTTGAAAAGCGCGGCGAGAAAATTATTTATGGGCTAACCATACTCGCGATCCTCGCCGCGTTCATTTTTCCGTTCACTGCGCCGAGCGGTTTTTGGATCCGCACTTTTACCTTCGTCTTTATGTTCGCCGTGCTCGCGCAGGGTTGGAATTTTATCGGCGGCTATAACGGCTACGCCTCGTTCGACAATGTGACTTTTTTTGGATTGGGCGCGTACGTCACCGCAATTTTGATGACGCGCGCGCATCTCGATTTTTTTCCCAGTCTCATCGCGAGTGGAATTTTTTGCGCGCTGTTTGCGAGCGTGATCGGTCCGCCGCTACTGCGATTGAAGGGACATTATTTCGCGGTCGCGACCTTGGGCGTAGCTAATGCGGTGCAGCAAATTGTCGCGGGTTGGGATGCGCTCACCGGCGGCGGACTTGGCTTGAATCTGCCCCTCAGCACTGATCCGAATTTCTATCAACTGATTTATTTCACTATGCTCGGCGTGATGATCGTCGGGCTGCTCGTCACTTTTTTTCTCGCGCGGCACAAGATCGGTTTCGGCTGGATCGCGATTCGTGAGAATGAGGACGCGGCGCGCGCGCTCGGCATCAATACGACGCTTTTCAAAACCATTGCTTTCGCCTTGACCGGACTGTTGGTCGGACTCGCGGGTGGCGCGTATGCGTATTACAATACTGCGATTACCCCGGAGAGTGTTTTCGACATTGTTTATACGGTGAACCCGATTTTGATTGTGATTCTTGGCGGCTCGGGCACCGTGCTCGGTCCGATCATCGGCGCGCTGATTTTTCAGATTCTCAGCACCTATTTGCAATTTCAATTTCCCGGACTCCAGGGTACGTTCCTCGGCATCGGTTTGATTCTGGTGATTATTTTTATGCCGCGCGGCGTGTTGGAGTATCTCACCGGTCGTCGCGTGTTCGGGTTAACTTCGCTCTTGCAAGCGCCGCGCGAAAATCGCGCTTGAGGCGACGGACGACCGATGACGAAAACCCTCCACGCAAGCGAGCTGTGAGTCCCGTCATCCGTCCAGCGTTCACTATCCCATAAAATGTCCTCCAATCCAACCATTCTCGAAACGATTAATCTGACCAAACACTTTGGCGGTGTGACCGCGCTGAATGGCGTTGATCTCACATTGCGCGAGGGTGAGATTCTCGGCGTCATCGGTCCGAACGGCGCGGGCAAAACGACTTTCATCAATGTCGTCACCGGACTCGATCATCCGACCAGCGGTCAGGTAAAATTTCGCGGCGAAACGATTTCGCATCAGCCCGCGTATCGCCTCGCGCATCTCGGCTTGGCGCGCACGTTTCAGGTGATGAAACCATTTCGTCATCTCACGGTGTTGGAGAATGTGGCGGTCGGCGCAATGTTCGGCGCGGGTGGCGACAAACGCAGCACCGGCGAGGCATTCGACCGCGCGGCAGAAGTGCTCACGCGCGTGGGCATGCAAGAAAAAATGAATTGGTCCGCCCAGCAGTTGACCATCGCCGATCTCAAGCGGCTCGAATTGGCAAAGGC
Source organism: Anaerolineae bacterium (assembly GCA_038253185.1). GTDB lineage: Bacteria > Chloroflexota > Anaerolineae > UBA4142 > SHND01 > JBBSHK01. Next base: position 2,073 of record JBBSHK010000448.1, read on the forward strand.
GTTGGCGATGGAGCCGAAAGTTTTATTGCTCGACGAAGTGATGGCGGGACTGCACAGCGGCGAAATTCCCATCGCGATGGATTTGCTGCGCGAAATTCACGCGTCGGGCGTCACGCTGCTCGTGGTGGAGCATGTGATGAAGGCGGTGCTGGGATTGTCAGACCGTATCGTCGTTTTGCATTTCGGAAAAAAGATCGCGGATGGCGCGCCCAATGAAATCGTACAAGACCCGAAGGTGATCGCGGCGTACTTGGGAGCGCGGTACGGGAAAAAGACAGACGACCAAAGACGGACGACGGAAGTGCCAGAGTCCTCGCCTCCGTCCTCCGTCCACCATCCTCCGTCATAATCATGTTGCAAATTGAGCGCCTCAACGCGGGCTATGGTCAAGTGCAAGTGCTCTGGGACATTGATCTCCAAGTGCGCGAGCACGAAATCGTCGCGCTCATCGGCTCGAACGGCGCGGGCAAGACGACGCTGCTCACCGTCATCTCCGGCTTGCTGAAACCGTACAGCGGGAAAATTTCTTTCGGCGAGCGCGACATCACGCACGCGGGTTCGGACGAAATCGTGCGGCTCGGACTTTCGCAGGTGCCGCAAGGTCGGCGGCTCTTTGCTGGACTGAGCGTAAAAGAAAATTTGCTGCAGGGCGCGTTCTCGCGCGCGAAGGGAGCAATCACTCAGCAAGATTTCGATCAGGTGGTCGAATTGTTTCCCGCGCTGCAAGAGCGCCTGAGCACCTCCGCCGGTCGCTTGTCGGGCGGGGAGCAGCAGATGGTCGCCATCGGGCGCGGGCTGATGGCGCGACCGAAACTTTTGATGATTGACGAATTGTCGCTCGGACTCGCGCCAGTGCTGGTGGATAATATTTTCAATGCGCTGAAACAAATCAACGCGCAGCAAGGCACCGCGCTGTTGATCGTCGAGCAAGACGTCGCGGTCGCGCTGGAACACGCGCATCGCGGCTACGTGATCGAGACCGGTCACATCGTGCTCGCCGACGACGCGCAAAAATTACAAGCGAACGATCACGTCCGCGCGGCGTATCTGGGCGTCTAAGAGCGAAGGATGAAGGATGAACGTTCAGACCCGCGCCGTTCGCATTCTGACGAATATCTTCCGCCCTCATCCCTCCGCCGCGACACTTTGGGTCGCAATCATCCTTTCTTTTACGGC
>JBBSHK010000449.1:0-3247 GCA_038253185.1 Anaerolineae bacterium
CAAAGCTCTGCCCCTGTTCGCGATAGCGTTGATACAGCGACAGCGTGAGCAGTTGCCCAAAGCTGTAAGCGTAAGTGTAGAACGGCGCGTGGAAAAAGTGCGGAATCACAATCCACTCCCACTTGAATTCATCCGCGATTTCCAGCGCGTCGCCGAACTGCTCGCGCAAATTCTCCAGATACATCGCGTTGAGTTCGTCCAGCGTCTTGCCTTGTTCAATTGCCTTGTATGCTTCGCGCTCGTGAATCACAAAAAATGATTGGCGCATCACCGTCGCGTATGCGTCGTCGATCGTGCGCGCGAGAATATCGCGGCGCACCAACGGATCACTTTCCTCTTTCAGCAAACGCTCATTCAAAATCATTTCGGCAAAGACTGAGGCGGTTTCTGCCATGGGCAAGCCGGAGTGGAAGGTTAGCAGTGAATGCTCGCGCGCCAAGAGGGAATGGATCGCGTGTCCGAGTTCGTGCGCCAGTGTGCTGACGTCGCGCGCCTTGCTGGTATAATTGACCAACACGAACGGAGTAAGCTGCGGCAAGATCGACGCGCAAAATGCGCCGCTGCGTTTGCCGGGGCGGACTTCGGAATCGATGTGGCGGTCGGTGAATACCTTGAGCGCTTCGTCCGCCACGCGTGGCGAAAATTGGGAAAAGCTTTCGAGCACCAGATTCACCGCGTCGGAGTACGCATAATCTTTATCGACGCGCGCGAGCGGCGCGTACACATCAGAACGGCGCATCGGAATCAGCCCCAGCCATTTCGCTTTCAATTTAAAGTAGCGCTGAAAGAGCGGCGCATTCGCGCGGCACACGGAGAGCAGCGCCTCGGTCGCGGCATCGGGAATATCGTTCGACAAATTGCGCGCCGCCAGCGGCGAAGAGAAATGGCGCAACTGCACCTGTTCCGATTTCCAATCGTTGACGCGGTTGGCATAAATCTGCGCGAGCACCGCGCCATCCTCCGCATACACGCGATAGAGTTCGCTGTACGCCGACGCGCGGACTTCGGGCAAGGGATGACGAAAATAATTGGTCAGTTCGCCCAGCGTCAACTTTTTCGTCTCGCCGTCAACCTGAAGCGTAAACACGTACTTGTTGGTGATCATGTCATAGATAGTGACAAGACCGCGAATGCCGTTCACATCTTTCAGGTTGATCAATTTTTCTTCCGGCTCGCTGAGCGTGTGTGGTTTAAAGCGGCGCTCACTCTCGAGAAAGTAGCGATAGTCGCCAAGGTTCGGCGAAGCCATCAGTCGCGCTGCGTCGGCATCGTCCAGCCCCTTCCACCACAAGGTGAAAAATAGAACGCGGTTCGTCACTTCCGCCGCCAATTGTTCCATCCGCGATTTGAAACTAAGCGCGTTCTGGTCTTGCGTATTCTCAGTGAACCAAAGTTCCGAGTGCGCCGCGACTTGACTCACCGACGCGATCACCCCTTCGTACGCGCGCACCAGTTCGACGAATTCATCTTGAGAAATTTGGGGACTCAGACGCTCGCGCCGCGTTTCAAAATCGGCGGTTCGCTTCTCAATCTCTGCCAGCGCATTTTCCAATGGCGCGCCGCTCGGCGCCTCCAATAAATCGGTCAAACTCCAGCGAGTTTGTTCAAAGGTTTGCATGCGGTCAATTCTCCTTGCGAAAGTTGCCGCAATTATACATCGGAAATCCAATCGCCGATTTCAGAGTGCCCTCGTCCCCGCAACCCTCGCGTTTCACTTGTCAGCTTCTCGCGTTCGATGCTACAATGCGCGCCATGAAGGCGCGACCGAACTGGACGGCAATTGCGGCGTTGTGTTTTTTCGTCGCGACGCTCGCGGCTTGCTCGACCGCCAAGCGCGTGACCATCGTCGTTGACGGCAACAAGCGCGTGGTCGAGACGCAAGCGGCGACGGTGGATCAAGTCTTGCGCGAGCAAAAAATTGCGCTGGGCGAGGTTGACCGTGTCGATCCGCCCGAGTTCACGCCGATCCAACGCACCGCGACAATTCAGGTCGTGCGCGTCGAAATCAAAACGGAACAGACGCGCGAGCCGGTCGAATTTGCGCGCCGTCTCACGCGCGACGAGACCCAGCCCGATGGAAAAATGCGCGTGGTGCAATTGGGCACGAACGGCGAAGCACAAGTCACATACCAAACCACGTTTGAAGACCACCACGAAATCTCGCGCCGCCAAGTCCAACGCGTCACGATCAAGGAACCGCAGGACGAAGTGCTCGCGGTCGGCACCAAGAATGCGCTCGCCAGTGTGGAACTCAAAGGCACGGTCGTTTTTCTCGCGCAAGGCAACGCCTGGCTGATGCGTAATTCCTCCAACGACAAACGCCCGCTGACCTTCGACGGCGATCTGGACGGCCGCGTGTTCGACCTTTCGCCCGATGGCAAATATCTCTTGTTCACACGCGCGGGCAAAGATAATTTGAATTCAGTGTGGCTGGCAGATACAGTGATTCTCGAAGAGAAACCGCGCCGTGTGCCACTCGATAATTTGCTATACGCGCAGTGGGCGGGCGATGGCTCGGCGCAGGTTGCCTACTCGACCGGCGAAAAGACCACCGGCGCGCCGGGCTGGAAAGCGCACAATGATTTGAACGTTGCCTCGTTGCGCGGCATCACCGAAACCGTGCCGCTCACCTCGACCGTCATCACTCACACCACCGTCAGTGGCACCGTTCCGGTGACGACGACCATCATCATCACCTCGCGCGACAACAAGCGCACCGTTCTGGAAACACACACAACCGTACTGCTGGAAACGGTCGCGCAGACCGTTCCGATCACGAACACCACCGTAACCGCAACGACGGTTTCCGCCAAGACGCCCATCACGCTCACTTCGCAAAAAATTATTTCGCCGAGCGCGCCCGCGCCGTACAGCTGGTGGGGGGGTAATTGGGGGTGGGCGCCCGACACCAACGCGTTTGCGTACTCGTTCCCGAATCAGATTGGTCTCACCAGTGTGACAACGGGCATTCGTCGCGCCTTCAAGCAATTCGCTTTTTACAATACGCGCAAGGACTGGGTGTGGCTGCCGCAACTTAGCTGGTCGCCAGACAGTCGCTTTGTCGCGGCGACGGTTCACGGCGCGCCCGAGGGCGCCGGCTCGACGGAAGACTCGCCCACCTTCGATGTCTGGATTCTTTCGCGCGATCACACCGTCGAGGTGCCGTTCGCGCAGAACACCGGCATGTGGTATTTTCCAACATGGTAACCGCGTGACGCGCGCGGCGAAAGTAAAATCGCGTACGGCA
>JBBSHK010000450.1:0-3245 GCA_038253185.1 Anaerolineae bacterium
GACAAGCGCTGAAAACGTCTCTACGTCATTTCGAGGAGCGGTTTTTGCGACGAGAAATCTCGATAGCTCATTCGGTCGAGATGTCTCACTCCGTTCGACATGACAAGAGAAATCGACTTTACAACAGCCCTGTCTCTCTGACTTTGCTCTCGACGCTCAAATCCATTTCGAGTATAATCATTCGCAATTCCTTGTCAATGAATTGAACGAATTTTCGCGCTTGATCCGTTGATCAGTCTTGCATTCTCAGCGCACTTCCCCCAATCCATCTCTGGACTGGCTCATGTCGAAGACCCTCGCCATTTTGAATCCATTCTCCGGCAACGGGCGCGCCGAAAAATTCCTGCCGCAAGTCGAGGCGGAGTTACGCCGCGCGGGCGTCGCATACGATCTCGCGCGTACGCAGAGCGCATTGCACGCGGTCGAGCTTGCGCGCGAGGCGTCGACGCAGGGTTATACGCGCGTGCTCGCGCTCGGCGGTGATGGCATCGTCCACGAAATCGTGAACGGGCTGATGCGCGCGTCCGCGGAAGGCGAGACCCTCGCGCTTGGAATTATTCCGCTCGGCAGCGGCAATGATTTTAACAAGGTGTTGCCCCCTGCGAGTCGCGTGGGTGAAACGCGCGACGATTGGCGCGCGGCAATCACAAGGATTGCGGCAGGTAACAGCGCATTGTTCGACGTGGGGCGAATTGTCGGGGACAAGCCCGCGCCCGGACAGCCACACCCGCATTACTTTGACAATGGGATGGACGTGGGCTTTGGCGCGCTCGTGGCGAAACAGGCGCATACGGTGCCGAAATTTCTGACCGGCACGTCGATGTATCTGGTCGCCGTTCTCAAAACGCTGGCGGACTACCACGTGCCGCGCCTAAAGCTCACGCTCGACGACGGAACGATAATTGAGCAGCGCAGCACGATGACGGCAATTACCAACGGTCGCTGCGTCGGCGGCGGATTTTGGTTAGCGCCGGAAGCCAAGCCCGACGATGGAAAATTTGACGTGCTCATCGCGAAGGGACTCGGACGAGCCGGCATTCTCGGACTTGTGCCGCGTGTGATGAAAGGAACGCATCTGCATCATCCGGCAGTGCGAATGATGCAAGCGACGCGCGTGGTCATTGATTCGCCCGATGCTTTGGTGGTCGAGGCAGACGGAGAACTTCCGTTTTTGGAGGCGCATCACCTGGAAGTTGAATTATTACCGCGGCGCTTGCGCGTGATTGTGTAACACAGACAGAGTCGTGACGATGGAGGGAAATCAAAAATGAAGCTCGCAGGATTGCATCACATTACGTTGCTCTGCCGCGATATGGAGCGGACGGTTGATTTTTATACGCGGGCGCTTGGTCTCAGACTGATCAAACAGACGGTCAACTTCGATGACCCCGGCACCAAGCATTTTTATTTCGGCGACGACAGCGGAACTCCGGGCACGATCGTCACATTTTTTGAATATCCGCGCGGGATGGCAGGGCAGGTCGGCGTCGGCACGATGCACCACTTTGCTTTTTGTGTGGACAGCGACGCAGAGCAATTGGCGTGGCGGCAGCGCTTGATCCAATTGGAGATCAATGTCACGCCGGTGATGGACCGCAAATATTTTCACTCGATCTATTTTCGCGACCCGGACGGGATCATTCTCGAAATCGCGACGCGTCCCCCGGGATTCCTCATCGACGAAGACCTCGAGCATCTCGGCACGCAGATGCAGATTCCGCCGGATGTCGAAGCGATGCTCAGATAAAGGATGAGGGATGTCCTTCGACTGCGCGGCGCTCCGCTCAGGATGAGGGATGAGCATTTTTCATTATCTTTTATCCAGTTATGGTAGTTGACGCGAATTTGTTCAAGCAGGTGATGCGCCGCTTTGCGACGGGCGTGATGGTGCTCACGGTGACCGCCGATCAGGAAATGCACGCGCTCACCGTCAACGCGGTCGCCTCCGTCTCACTCGATCCGCTGCTCATGTTGGTGTGCATTGAAAAGAGCGCGCATTCACACGCGCTGTTGAAACGGGCGGGCGCATTCGCGCTCAATATTCTTTCAGAGGACCAGCGCGAGCTGGGCGAACGTTTTGCTTACGATCGCGAGGCGCGCCGCCATCCAACTGAGTTGGTCCAGGGTACAATCGCGCAAACGGGCGCGTTGATATTCGCCGAATCGCTTGGGTTCCTGGAATGTCGCGTCCGCGCCGAGTATAAAGGCGGCGATCACACGATTTTTTTGGGCGAGGTGGTGAACGCTGAACTGAAACAGACGAACAAGGGACCGCTGCTTTATTACGGCAGCCAGTGGCTTGGCTTGCCCAGCGGAAATCTTTAGGAACAAAAATGCGGAGACTTGTCCGCATTTTTGTTCTTACTCTCTGGAGCCGATCGCGCTCACCGATACAATTCCTTTTCAAATTCGCCAAGCCACGCGTCAGCCTGCACGCCCAACCCATCAGCGATGCGATTGATATAATTAAAGTACGCGATTACCTGAGTCGCATCGTGAATGTCCTCGTCCGTCCAGCCACTTGAGCGCAACTGCTGAATATCCTCCTGCGCGCAGTTCGTTGGCTCGAGCGTCAGCTTGACCGCGAACGCGAGCAGTGCTTTTTCTTTGTCCGACAAAGGCGCGCTCCGCCAGTCGCGCAGAATCGCCCGCACCAATTCCAAATTTCCGCCGACCTCATCCCGGAGGTCGAATGCATGTGAGACCGTTCAGTAATGACAGCCATTGGTCTGTGAGACAATCGTCGCCAGCAACTCGCGTTGCGCGCGGGTGAGACCCGAGGGTTGGTGCATCGTCGCCGTGTACATCCGCATCGAGGCGCGCAAGGTGTTCGCGTTCAAGGACATGATGCGGACAATATTCCACACGCGTCCGGCGCGTTGAATCGCCGCGTCGTATTCGCGCTTGAGCGCGCCGCTGGCTTGATCGAGATGGATGGTTTTGATCCACGACATAGGAAGCGCTGAGTAAGAAAAAGTGGTGACTTATTCTGGCGGACGCGCGGCTTGATCGCGCACGCGCGTGAGTAAATCACCGAGGTCGAGTGTTGCCGCCCATTGATTTAAATAATCTTGGTCGAGCGTAGGCTCCTGAATTTCATACACTCCAAGCGCGTCCTCGAATTGCCGCTCGCTGAAATTCGCCAGTTTGCACCAACGGAGTTTCGACAGGATTGTGTCTTCGGGTGATTGGTAGTACGCCTCAATTCTGCCAAATGCGCCACGCCGCCTCCGTTTCAAAACCTC
>JBBSHK010000451.1:0-3243 GCA_038253185.1 Anaerolineae bacterium
CGCGCCGCGTCCGCTCGTCTCACTTTCCAAATCTGGTTCATGCACCAGCAAGTAATCACTGTCCGCCAGCGCAGTCACATCCACTTCGATGATCGCGGCATTCGCGTCGAGACATGCGTGAATTGCTTCGAGCGAATTCGGCGGCGCGGGGTCGTCGTCCAACGCCGCCATATGATGGACGATGGTGGGGGACTTGATTGTGAGTGGAGGCATTGTGGAAGCGAATTGTCTTTGCATTGGAACGGTACTCAGATTGCTCCGTGCGGCAAACAACGGCGCGCTCGCAATGACATCACAGAATTAATCCAATGGCAGCGTGACCGTCGCGCCATCTCGCGCCGCGCTCCGGTAACACGCCTCGCACAGTTCAATCGAGGCAAACGCGTCATCCACATTGACCACCGGCGGGCGCGCTTCAAGGATCGCAGTGATGAACGCCTCGTCTTCCTGTTTGTAGCCCCACTGAATCGCGCGTGGAATCTGCGTATAATCGCGCGTGATCATTTCGCGTTCCAGCCCCGGCGAAAAAAATGCGCGCGTCATTTCCTCTGTGCGAATGCACGCGTGCTCGCCGACAATCTCGACGCTCTCGAACGGAAATGCCCACGACGCGTGCGCGGAACTGGAAAACACCGCGTGTCGATTTCCCTCGAACGTGAGCAGTATGGCAAAGTCGCAGGGCAGGTTGTAAACGCGCGATTGCGCGCGAGCGTTGACCGCGACCACATTGCCCATCAACCAGAGAAGCATATCGAGCAGATGCACCGACGATTCGTAGAGAAAGCCGCCGGTCAGTTCGAGATTCGTGATCCACGGCGGGTTGAGCCAGTCGCCGTCGTTCTGCTTGGCGTTGGCGAGATAGGGCTGAAAACCCTCCGCGATTTTTTGTTTGACGAACTGGTACGCAGGCGCAAAGCGGCGATTGTGCCCGACCTGATAAATCGCGCGACTGGCGCGCGCCGTTTCGCGAATTTGTTTCGCCTCCGCGAGTGACGTCGCCATTGGCTTTTCAGAGAAAACGTGAACGTTGCGCGCGAGCGCGGCGAGCACCGCGGGCGCGTGTTTCGTATTCGGCGTCGTGACATAGATCGCCTGCGCGCCCGCGTCGAGCAGCGCCTCCACGCTCTCGAACGCGCGCGCGTTGGTTTCACGCGCGAGTGCTTCGGCTTTGGCAGGTATCACGTCCGCGATCCCGATAATTTTCACGCGCGTGTCCGCGAGCAAATCGCGTGCATGCGTCGCGCCCATCGTGCCCGCGCCGACAATTCCAATTTGTACCGTCATAAGTTGCGCTTACCCCGAAGGCACAAAGACGCGCAGGAAATATTTTTATCTTTGTGTCTTTGTGGTAAAAATCTAGGTGCCAATTCCGATGGAGTTCAAGTACGCTTTCGTGCGTTTTGCAATCGGCAGCGGCTTGTCCGGCGGCGCAGGGTACATATCCTGCTCGACCATCACGAACCCACTATAGTGAATCTCGCGGAGCACGTCACGAAAGGCGATGAAATCAATTCCGCCTCGCGACGGCTCGACGAACATATCCATACCGACCGCCGTCGCGAATGGGATATGCTCATCCTGAACTTTTTTCTGCACCTCGCCGTCAATACTTTTCAGATGCAGGAAGGGAATGCGGTCGTGGTGCTCGCGCATAAAGCGCACCGGATCGCCGCCGCGATACGCGTGATGCCCGGTGTCAAAACACAACGCCACGCGCGCCGGATCCGTGTCTTGCAAAAATTTTTCGATTTGCGATTCGTACTCGACGTGGCTCTCAGCGTGCGGATGAAACAGCAGCTTGAGCCCAAAGCGCTCCTGCAAGAGATCGGCGACGCGATGCGTGGTGTCTATCAACTGCTGCCAGTGACGGTCATCCAACGTGGGTGAAACCAGCGGCTTGCCGGTCGCCATCTCCGAATAGGTCGCGTCGATCAGAATAAAATATTCCGCGCCGATACCCGCCAATAATTCGCCCGACGCAGAAATCGTCTTGTCAATCTCGTGCCAGTTCTCTTTGTCCTCCAATGGAAATTCGTCAATCGCCTGTGCAACGCCGACGAGTCCGCGTCGGTCGAGTTCCCCACGCAGCCGTTTCGGATCGGTGGGCATATACGCGTACGGTCCGATCTCGACCCACTCGTAACCGACCTCCGCCATTTCGTCGAGGCATCGCTGCCACGGGATTTGATGCGGGTCCTGCGCGAACCAGATACCCCACGAATCGGGCGCAGTGCCGAGTTTAATGTTCATACGATATTGTTTTCTCCTCGTTAATTTGTCACGCGCCGATTATACAATCCGCGTTGGTCGTTGGCAACTTGCCCGACAAAAAATTGTGGGCAACCGGATTGACGCGCTCACAGCATTCAGGCGCTCGCAAAATCGCGCGGGTGAGATTATCCTTACGTTAGGTTGATGAGGCTTGTGAGTGGATTCAGACTCACAGGCGCGCACAAGCGGGGCTGGCGCGTCAAGTTTTGCAAGATTTCAGGAATTCAGTCCGAGCCAGAGCAAGAGCGCTGGAGCGAAAGAAATTTTTGAGCGCGTTCCAAAGTGCTTGAGCAAAAATCCGGTGAATTGACTCAAGCGCAGAATCAACGTATCACCCACAACATAAATCACAAACACGCCGAGCGGCGGATTCAGCGCGTGCAGCACACCGAGCGGGGTCGCGCTCCATCGCCAGCACCCCAAAATCACTCCGGTCCATTCGATATACAGCACCAGCACTCCCATAATCAGATAAAATAATTTGCCGCGCGAGCGATAGAGTACCAGGGCAAAGGGCAGCGCGAAAACAATACTGAGCGAATCATTCGCAAGCAGCGCGATGCCAAACAATGCCGCGTACATCGCCAGCAAAATGCGACGAAGCGCGTCCTCATTCCGCAACACCAACGCGGAATTGGATACCAGCAGCGCGGTGCTGAACAAAACCGCATGTCCGAACGGCACATAAAAGGGCACCGCTTCAAATTTATAAATATAGAGCCGCAGCAGAATGCTCAAGATCAACTCGCCCAGCGCGGTTACCGGCACGACGAGCAGCGCCGTGAGCCGCTGATTCGGTTCCAATCCGGCGATGATGAGAATAAGAAATAGAGGTACAATCAGATTGGCGAACGGCTGTCCGTTCACGCCCGCGTTGAGCAAGAGCTTGGAATCCGCCAGCAGCGCGACGATCACCAGCGCGATAAAACCGACGAACAAAACGCGCTTGCCAAGAAATCGCTTCGGTTCGAA
>JBBSHK010000452.1:0-3236 GCA_038253185.1 Anaerolineae bacterium
CGCGTTCGTTTCCGGCGATGCCGCGACCTGTCGCGAAGTGCAAGCGCTTTTGGGAGAGCAAGTAGCTGCTGCCGTGGTGAAGCAAGGCATCAGCCGTTTTTCCGCTCGCCATCTCGCGCCCGCGACTGCACGCGAATTAATTGAGACAAAAGTGAAAGCATCACTCCAAAATTTATCCCGCCTCGTACCGTACAAGCCGTCGAGTCCTGTAACGTTCACGATCGATCTCGCGAGTCCCGACCGCGCGAATGAATTTCGCGGTCGCGCCAATGTTGAGATCGCCAATGACCGTCACGTCATCTCACGCGGCGAAAACTTTTGGCAATGTTGGGATCAGGTGTGGGAGTATTGAACGGGGCTGAGCCGAACACTTTCAAGACAAAAAATCCCGCGTGCGACGCGGGATTTCTGTGCGCTGTATTCTCAATCGTCGCCTAAGCCGTGAGCACAAACGCGCGCAACAGCACATCGAGCAAAATGGCGCTCACGTACAACAGACCGAAACGGCGATTGTGCAAAAAGGCAACTGCCACGAACCACAGAGGCCAGCCCTCGTATTCGAACGGCGGCTTGTCCGGTTTCGGAAAACTATAGACGACTCGCACCCACGCGGCGAGTGGCAGTGCGAACAGCACAAGTAGCACTGTCGGTAAAAAAACACCCGAGACGAACAGCCCCACGGTGGTGATATACATCAGCGCGATCAATGCCACGGTGAGCACGCGCGCATTCTTGTCGCCCAGCAGCACGACCAGCGTGTTCGTACCCGTGCGCCGGTCGAAATCAATCTTGTCGAGATGTTTACCAAAGAGCACGGTCGTCACACCGAGCGCGTACGGCAGCGACGCCGCAATCACCCACAGCGGCAGCTCGCGCGTTTGAATATAAAACGTGCCGCCGACCATCAGCGGCCCCCACACGATCAGCACTGCCAATTCGCCCAGCCCGCGGTACTTTAGCGGGAAGGGATCACCCGCGTAGAGCAACAAGATCAGCGCGCCCGCAATCGCAAACCCTGCCACCGCGATTCCCGCGACCAGCGTCAGATACAATCCAATCAAAGCGGCGACGGCGAGAATAATTCCCGTGCCGAGCAACAATTCGCGCTTGCCGATTTCATCGCGCACGAACGCCTGCGGTCCATAATTCACGCGCGGCGAATCGGGCGTATCAATCCCGTGACGCGCGTCCCAGAAATCGTTGACGAGATTGCTGCCCGCGTGCGCCAGCGTCAAGCCAAGCGTCGTCAACAGCAACAAGCCCAGTTCGAACTTGCCAAATTTCGCGGCGAGCAGTCCGCCCAACAGCGCGGACGTGACTGTCATCACCAACACCGCCGCGCGCATTGCCACCAGCCAGCGCGTCACGCCGTCCACGTACTCGTCCTCTTGAAATTTTGGAATCGTATAGAGCGCCAACCACCAGCTCTTGAAATTAATTCTCGGTTTTACCCTCAGGGTCGTGTCAGTCATTCGTTATCCGTGCCTCCAAATAGAATACGCCTGCGACTTGCGCGCGCATTCAGCGTTATGCCTTCATCTATGATCACTACTTTGCAACCAGCCCCTCGCGCGTTCGACCGCGCGACGCCAATTGGCGTAACCTTCTTCGCGGCGCGCCTTGTCCCAGCTCGGTTCGAACACGCGGTCGAGTTGCCAATTCGCGCGCAGCGCCTCCAGGTCTTCCCAAAAGCCGACCGCAAGACCTGCCGCGTACGCCGCGCCGAGCGCGGTCGTTTCATTCACCACCGGACGCACGACCGGAATTCCGAGAATGTCCGCTTGCATTTGCATCAGCAAATTATTTTTGGTAGCGCCGCCATCCACTTTCAGCCAAGTGAGTTTTGTGTCCGCGTCTTGCTCCATCGCTTCGAGCGCTTCGCGCGTCTGGTAGCAAATTGCCTCGAGCGTGGCGCGGATGAGATGCGCTTTGGTTGAATAACGACTCAGCCCGACAATCGCACCGCGCGCGGTCATATCCCAATGCGGCGCATACAGTCCACTGAATGCGGGCACAAAATAAACGCCGCCCGTATCGTCCACCGTCTGTGCGAGGGCTTCCGATTCCGCCGCGTTCGCAATGATGCCTAAATTATCGCGCAGCCACTGCACGGCTGCACCCGTAACCGCGACCGAGCCTTCCAGTGCGTAATTCGTCGTGTGGCTCTCAATCGAGTACGCGCAAGTCGTGAGCGAACCGCTTTTCGATTTAATAATTTCGTCGCCGGTATTAAGCAAAATAAAATTTCCGGTGCCGTACGTATTCTTCGCCTCGCCGGCATCAAAACACGTTTGACCAAAAAGCGCCGCCTGCTGATCGCCGAGATCGCCGCACACCGGAATCTCCGCGCCGAACGGTCCCGCTGCCCTTGTGTAACCGTAAAACTTGGGATCGGAGGAGGCGCGCAGTTGCGGCAACAGCGCGCGCGGGATTTGAAAACGCGCGAGCAATTCATCGTCCCACTCGCGCGTGCGCAGATTCCACAACAGCGTGCGCGACGCGTTCGTAAAATCGGTGACGTGCGCGCCCGTCAGATTCCAGATGAGCCACGCATCAATATTGCCAAAGACCGCGCGCCCCTGCTCTACTTGCTCGCGCAGTCCCGCCACATTTTTCAAAAGCCATTGGAGTTTCGTCGCGGAAAAATAGGTCGCGAGCGGCAGACCGGTCGCCGCGCGGATTTTTTCTTCCGCGCCGTCCGCTATCAATCGTTCGCACCCATCGCGCGTGCGCGTATCTTGCCACACAATCGCGTTATAGTACGGCTCACCCGTGTGCGGGTTCCACACGACCGTCGTCTCTCGTTGGTTCGTGATACCAATCGCCGCGATTTCATTCGGCTCGGTCCGCAAAATGTCGAGCGCGGCTCGAATGACTTTTTTAGTCTTGTACCAAATTTCCCACGCATCGTGTTCGACCCAACCCGGCTGCGGATAAATTTGGCGATGCTCTTCGTACGCCGACGCGACCACATGACCCGCGCGGTCAAATAACATGCAGCGAGTGCCGGTCGTGCCTTGATCGATCGCGGCGATGAAGCGGGCTTCCATTCAATTATTAGACTTTATAAGGATTGCTGAAGGAGCAGGAGAACTGCTGACCATGCGAAGATTACCCATACAATTGCGGCAATAACTAGAATCGCCAAAAGCAGTTTGACTCGAAATCTTGTTGGGATTTGTGAATTCCTATTTAACGTCAGTTCAGGATAAGGAATCTAACCCAATGTGCAACTC
>JBBSHK010000453.1:0-3235 GCA_038253185.1 Anaerolineae bacterium
GAATGGATCGCGATGGATCCGCGCAACCTGAGCGGTCGTGTTTCCAGTCTGCCCGAGCGACAGCAAATTGACACGGCGCTCAAAGAACAACTCATCATCGAGTACTATAGCCGCTAAAGGAGTGATGAGAACAGAGTGCTGAGGACGGAGTGAGGCAGCTTGATGGCTGCGCTCATCGCTCATCGCTCATCGCTCATCCCTGCTTTGAGGGAGGTCTTTCTTGTTAGACATTTTTCCAAAGATTGAAGCCGAAGCAACTTCAAAGAATTACGGCAAGTTTATTATTGGTCCGTTGGAAAGTGGTTACGGCATTACGCTCGGCAACGCGCTGCGCCGCGTCTTGCTCTCCTCGCTTCAGGGCGCGGCAGTAACGTCAATCAAAATCGACGGCGTGCATCACGAATTCACACCCATCGCGAACGCGAAAGAGGACACCACGCAATTGATCTTGAACGTCAAGCAGTTGCGCCTTAAACTGCACGGCGACGATCAGCCAGTGCGAATGACGCTCGAAGCGCGCGGGCGCGGCAATGTCACCGCCGCGGATATTCAGGCGCCCGCGCAGGCGGAAATCATTAATCCGGACCTGCATCTCATTACGCTCGATTCCGACGACGCCGAATTCAATATGGAGTTGACCGTGAATCGCGGTAAAGGTTACGAGCCGGCGGGCGAGCCGGGACGCGCGGTCGACGAAATTCCGGTCGATGCGATTTTCAGCCCGGTGCGCAAAGCGAACTTTCGCGTCGAGCGCGCGCGGGTACAGCAGATGACCAACTATGACAGTCTGGTGATGGAAATCTGGACCGACGGCTCGATCACTCCGCGCGAGGCGTTGACCGAATCGGCGCGACTGCTCGTCAAATTGTTGAATATGATTTCGGGCTTTGCCGGTGAAACGGAAGTGGAAGCCGCGCCCGAATCCGAAATTCCCGCCCGCATCTATGACACGCCGATCGAGGAGCTCGAATTGTCGGTGCGCGCGTACAACTGCTTAAAGCGCGCCAGCATCACGCGCGTCGGCGAAATTCTCGAACGTTTGAAAAAGGGTCGCGAAGAGTTGCTCACCATTCGCAACTTTGGACAAAAGTCGCTGGACGAATTGATGGAGCGGCTCGCCGCCAAAGGTTATCTCGACGTGATTACGCCCGCGCCCGATTTGCAACTGCCATCGGACGCAGATGGCGGATCGACCGACGGAGACGAGGGTTAAAAAATGCCGCATCAAATTGCCGGGCGCCACTTGGGGCGCAACACCAGCCAGCGCAAAGCACTGTTTCGTGGACTCGTCACCGAACTGTTTCGCCACGAGCGCATCACCACGACCGAAGCCAAAGCCAAAGCGGTTCGCGGCGATGCCGAAAAATTGATTACGCTTGCCAAGCGCGGCGATGTGCATTCGCGCCGTCTCGCCAACCGCGTGTTATATGACAAGAGCGTTTCCAGCAAATTATTCGAGACGCTTGGACCGCGTTACAAGGAACGCGCCGGTGGTTACACGCGCATCCTGAAGCTCGGGCCGCGTTACGGCGACGCCGCGCCGATGGTGATCCTGGAGTTGGTGGATCGCGAAGAATAACAGGGCTGAGGACTGAGCAATGGGTGGTTCCCTCAGTCCTCTGTCGAACTTTGTCTGGGCGAACTCATTGCTCAGTCCTGCCTATGCACTTGCTCGCGGTTCTCGAGTACGACGGCACGGAATTTTTAGGATTTCAATCGCAAAAGCGCGGCAGAACCGTTCAGGATGAATTCGAGCGGGCGCTCGCGGAATTTGGCGACACACCAATTCGCCTCGTGGGCGGTGGGCGCACCGATGCCGGGGTTCACGCACAAGGTCAGACCGCTTCCTTTACAATCGATTGGCCGCGCGACTTGGAAACGCTGCAGCGCGCGCTGAATGCGAAGTTGCCGCGCGATCTCGCAGTGACGAGTCTGCGCGCGGTGCCTGAGAGTTTTTCTGCTCGTCATAGCGCGCAGAGTCGAGTGTATCGCTACACAGTTTTGAATCAGGCGGTACGCTCGCCGCTGGAAGAACGATTCGCTTTGTGGATTGCCACGCCGCTCGACGCGGACGCGATGGACACGGCGGCGCAAGAGTTAATTGGCACGCGCGATTTCGGCGCATTCGGCACACCGCCGCGCGGCGACAACACGATTCGCGAAATCAAATCGACGCGCGTGCGGCGCGAGGGCGCCAAGGTTTATTTCGAGTTCGAGGCGAATGCCTTTTTGTATCGGATGGTGCGGCGGCTGGTCGGCACACTGTTGATGGTCGGGCGCGGAGAGATTGGGCGGACCGAGTTTGCGGAAATCATCCAGCGTAAACGCCGCGCAGGTGATGCGGTGCCGCCGCACGGCTTGTGTCTGATGCAAATCAAATATGAACAGTGATCCACGAAAAACACAAAGGGACACGAAATTTTATTCGTGAAAATTCATGTTCTTCGTGGACGATTTATCGGTTGCGGAGTTTTGAATGAAAACGTTTCAAGCAAAACCGGCTGAAGTAAAACACGCGTGGTTTGTGGTGGATGCCGAGGGCAAGACGCTCGGTCGGCTCGCGTCGAATATTGCGCGCATTCTCACCGGCAAGCACAAGCCGATTTATACGCCGCACGTGGACACCGGCGATTATGTTGTCGTGGTGAACGCGGCGAAGGTGGCGGTGACGGGCAACAAGCTCGAAGATAAATTTTACACGCGACATTCGCAGTATCCAGGCGGATTCAAAAAGATCACGCTGCGCGAACAATTGGAGCGACACCCGGAGTTGGTGATTCAAAAAGCGGTGTGGGGGATGCTGCCGCACAATAGTCTCGGTCGCAAGATGTTAAAAAAATTGAAAATCTACGCGCGACCGACGCACCCGCACGCGGCGCATCAACCCAAGTCGTTGGAATTTTAAGGAGCGAATAAATGCCAGCAACAGGAAAATATCACGAAGGCATCGGTCGTCGCAAGCAAGCCACGGCGCGCGTGCGGATGTACGCGGGGCAGGGGGCTTTTTTGGTGAACGACCGTCCGGTGAATGAATATTTTTACCGGCAGCTCTGGCTGATGCAAGCGCGCGAGCCGTTGCGCGCCACGCAGAACGAGCAGCGCTTTACCATCTCCGCGCACGTGATGGGTGGCGGGCTGGGCGGTCAAGCCGCCGCGGTCGCGCTGGGTGTCGCCCGCGCGCTCGTCGCCGCGGACGAAAACTTTCGCAAAGATTTACGCAAGGTCGGCGTGCTCA
>JBBSHK010000454.1:0-3228 GCA_038253185.1 Anaerolineae bacterium
CATTTCGAACAAAGTGAGAAATCTCGATGCGCCTCACGCTGAGATTTCTCGTCGCAGACTGCGCTCCTCGAAATGACAGTTGAAAACGCGAATAAGTTGCACATTGCGTTAACGTACACAGAGATTAGCCGCATAACGTCAGTCCCGCTCACCGGGCGCGGCGCCTCCACACGCCATCATAGCCGAAGTGTCGAGCCGGGGCGAGATGCAGGCGGCTCGGCCGCCGGGACAGCGTACGGCGCCGCGTCCCGTGCAGCGGCTAGTTAGCCCGCGGCGGGTGCTTACTTTTTTGCCAAGGAGCGCTCGTAAGCGGCCGTGTCGTAGAAGTTGCGGACCCGAGCAATTTTCCCGTCGCGGAATAGGTATTCGCGCACAATGTGACTTTCGAACGGACGTCCCGTTCGGATGGCGTGGCCGGATGCGGCGACCACCGCGATGACGTGGGTTGCGTCCGAGATCAGTTCCTCAGCATCAAATTTCTCGTAATCCATTTCGGCACTCAGGATTCGGAAAAATTCCGCGACGCCAGCCTTTCCGCGCCATGTCCCTGCCCACGGCAGCGTCTCGCGCGATCCTGCCGCCCACCATTCGACGTCGTCTGCGAGTGCTGGCGACGCGAGCAGTGCTCGGCTGTATGGTTGCGCCTTGTGAAGTTGATCGATGATGTCACGGTTTGATTGCATGCTGCCACTGGCGAAGAGCGCTGAGAACGAGAATGCCCCGGCTAAAAGACTCATGCCGATATTGCGATGGTTGTTCACGCGTGTCACGTCCGCCGGCGATCTAACGGCCCGCTTCACCGGCGCGAGCAGAGGAGCCGTAGCGCAGGCAAGCGTTCAACCGGCGACTAGGATGCGCGGCTTTCGCGTCCGGTGCAAGCGATGGTTGGGCGGCTGGCTGTAACGCGCTTTACTTGCCGCTGAACTCGATAATGTTGCCATCCGGGTCGTGCACGTAGAAGTCTCGCCCACCCCAGGGTTTATTCTGTGGCGGACCTTCCGCTCTCATCCCCAACGATAGTACCTGCTCGTACATCGCGTCCACGTCTGTCACATCTGCCTCCAGGTGGAAGGCAAGTGAGTCGTCGCGAAGCAGCCCCAGCCGGCACGCTCCCAGTCGCAGCAACGCGAACTGGCCAGGCCGATGCACAAGAACCTGCGCGCCGGGAACCTTTTGGTAGAATTGGAGCGATGCCTCCACATCCTTGACATGCAGAGTGACGCCCTCCAATGATACGGGACTGTCCATGATGTTCCTCCCTGTTTGCTCTTGCCGCGTGCTCGGACTCAGGCGCGTCCCGGCGAGAGGCAGTAGATGTCTTCCGCCGCCCAACTATTGATTATGCGGCACATTGCCGTATAATACGCTCTCTGTGCGGATTATGCGGCATTGTTGACGCCTAATTACTTATCTACAGCAAGTATAAGTGCGCTTTCTCCGCTGTCAAGCAGATTTTTGGATCGCTACAAAGCCAAGAGGTGAGATATGCAACAGAGTCCTAAACTCCTCGATAAAGTCCGCGAGCTGTTGCGCTCAACCGCTATCTAAATACTGTACACAGCTCGCTCGACGTGTTCTAAAACTTTTCGCTCATGGAGCACTGACTCGCGCCGCGATTTTTTCTTCCAACCGCCGTTCCAATTCTTCTGCTGAGACTTCTTCCAGTCGCGCCTCGAAAACTTTTTCGAATTCGCGCGCCACACTTGCTCTGACGAGATTCATGTCAACGGGATGGCGGAGCGCGAGCGCCATTGAAGTGACCGGCTTGTCGGTGATGCCGCAGGGCACAATGAGATCAAAGTGCTGCATAATCGGATCTACGTTCAGCGCAAAGCCGTGGTAGGTGATCCAGTTTTCGATCCGCGCGCCGATCTGCGCGAGCTTGGCGTCGGGCTGCATCCTCCGCGCGAATTCTTCCTCCGTTGGATTATCTACCCACACACCCACGAGCTTGGGATCGCGCGCACCTCCAACATCGCCCATGCGTCGCGCGCTCAAACCAAAATCCTTTAACGTCTCGATCAAAACTTCTTCCAGCGCGCGCACATACCAGCCAATATCTTGGCGAAAATTTCGCAGGTCGAGAATCGGATAACCCACGAGTTGACGCGGCCCGTGATAGGTCACGTCGCCGCCGCGCTCGACGTTAAAAACCTGAATCCCGACTTGAGCGAGAAACTCGCGCGAGGCGAGAATATTTTCTGTGCGCGCGTTTCGCCCAAGAGTGAAAACAGGTGGATGTTCGAGCAGCAGTAGCATGTCGTTCAACTCACCGCGTTTGCGCGCGGCAACGAGCCGATGCTGAAGCTCTAATGCCTCAGCGTACGGGACGGTTTCAAAGTTGACGAGCCAAACGATTCGTTGCGTCATTCAATGTGAGAGAAAAATTCTCGCGCTCAATGGTACTTGAACATCACCAGGATGAACCAATGATACAGCCCTTGTGCCGAGAGCAGCAGCGCCAGCCCGAAGGTCGCCGCGCGCCCAACAAGTCCGCGCGCATCCAGCCACGACCACGCCGCGCCCGCGCACAATGCCACTGCGGGCATAACGAAATTCACATAGCGCGAGGAAAAGCCCAACTCGGCGCGAGCAAAAATCAGCAGCGCGAACGCGACGAACCACGCGCCCAGCATCGTCAACAGCAAAAACCGTCCACGAGTTGAAGCGCGTCGCGTGAGATAGATGAGCAAAGCGAAACCTGCAAGGGCGAACCCATAAATGTAGAGCGGCACCGCGGTGAATTCCGTCCGCGCGGGTTGCAGCAACTGCAAGAGACTGAGCGATTCGACCGCGCCGCGCGTGGTGTCGGTCGAACCGGAAACGATTTCCGTCGTGCCCTGCGCGACCAAGCCGACAAAGTGCGAGTAATAGACGGCGTACGAAATGACCCCCGCGAGGAGCGTGCTCACAACAAATGCCCACCAGTTATGCGCACGCCACATTCCTCCAAGCACCAAGAGGAGACCGAGCCACACCGCAAAGAGCGGCACGATGGAGACGAACACCGAGGTATGAGACAGCAAGGTGAGTATCAACAGAAGCGTGATCACGACAAAGGCACGAGCGCGCGGAAGCCGGTCGAATAGTTCGACCGACGTGACCACGAGCAATAGCGTCCAGAACTGCCCGTAGATATTCGCGTAGATGCCCCACGAAAGCGCGATAAAAGTCAGCGGGACGAAGGTATAAATCCACGCAGCGAAGAGACCCGCGCGCCCGTCGTCA
>JBBSHK010000455.1:0-3217 GCA_038253185.1 Anaerolineae bacterium
CGATAGACGAGCAGACGCGCGGCTTGCAATTCCATCGCGCTGTCCGCGATCATATTTTGGATCGCCTGAAATTCCGCAATCGGATGTCCGAACGATTCGCGTTCCTTCGCGTACTGGATCGACGCGGCGAGCGCGGCTTCGCCAATGCCGAGCGACATCGCGCCGATGCCGACACGTCCACCGTCGAGCACTTGCATCGTTTGCTTGAATCCTTGACCCGGTTCGCCCAAAATATTTTCGCGCGGCACGCGACAGTCCTCGAAAAAGATTTGTGTCGTCAGCGAGGTGTGCAGCCCCATTTTTTCTTCGAGCTTGCCAATGATCAATCCGGGCGCGTCGTGCGGTACGACGATGAGCGACAAGCCGCGATGACCCTGTTCGGGATCGGTGCGGCAGAGCGCGATGATCGAGCGCGCCACTTTGCCGGAGGTGACGTAGAGTTTCGAGCCGTTGATGATCCATTCGTCGCCGACGAGCCGCGCGGAGGTTTGGACCGAGCCGGCGAGGTCGCTGCCGCTTTTCGGTTCGGTCAACGCGAGCGAGCCGAGTCCTTCGCCTTTCGCCAGCGGCGTCAAGAATTTTTGCTTTTGGGCTTCGTTGCCAAAAAGGAAAATCGGCGTCGAGCCAAGTCCGATGTGCGCCGCATACGTCAGACCAATCGAGCCATCTGCGCCGGAGATTTCTTCAATCGCCAGCACGAGCGAAATCGCATCCGCGCCCGCGCCGCCATATTCTTCGGGAAAGGGCAAGCCCATTAATCCCTGTCCCGCCATTTTGCAATAGGCTTCGCCCGGGAAAATTCCGCTGCGGTCCCACTCCGACGCGTAGGGCGCGATTTCTTTTTGTGCGAATTCGCGCGCCAAATCTCGAATCGCGCGTTGTTCTTCCGTCAATTGAAAATCCATTCGCTACCTTCTTCCTTCAACCCGAATTAGAATGCGGTTCGTCATTGTCTCTATGCTCAAACTCACTTGGATTTTTTGGTTTCGGCCACCATACGCGGTTCGCCCCACACCGACCAATTCCAACGATGATCGCCCAAGCCGTCGGTCACAAATTCAATCCGCGCGACGTCACTTGCTAACTCGGGCAACTCCAATTCGTACTCTTCCCACTTGTGCGAATTTTTCACCGCGCTCCACAATTTCCAACCATTCACCATCACGCGAAACGCAACGTAACGGTCGGGCGGTAACTCCGCGCCGTCACGAATCCCGATCGCAAAGCGCAGTTTCAGCCCGCGCAGATTCGACGGAATCGGCACCGCGTAGCCGACAATCGCCGCGCCGCTGAGTGGTGGATGTTCCCACAGCGCGACGCGCTCGACTCCGTCGCAGGTCGCGTTCGCCGTTTTGATTTCGAGTCCGCTGGTATCGCGCTCAGCCGTCAGCTCCGCCTGTGCAAAGTGTTCGATGAAATCAAAACTCCACGCGCTGCGCGGCGCGGCTTGCGACTCGCGCCATTGCAAGTACTCGGCGTAGTCATGAACCTTTTGCAGATTTTCTTCGGACAATTGATTGAGCAGGGTGTCAAACTCGTCGGTAGTGGGCATAGTTTCAACCAGAATGGTTTCAAGAATTTTCGCCGGTGGAGCGAATTTCAATAATACTCGGATTCATCCTTTTCAACAATTCTGTTCGCGCGGCATCGAGTTGTCGCGCGCGGGCGCGATTTATATAACGGGCGCTCCTTTACGGTGAGGATACGGAAGATTTCGCGCCAGCCAATCGCCGCGAGCGAGTGTGTCGGCGAACTTGTCAGCGCGATTCGTTTCCGTTATAATTTTTGTATGCCGATTTATGAATATCGCTGCGGGAATTGCAAACGCCGCGTCAGTATTTTCTTTCGCAGTTTTTCTGCTGTAGGCGAAGCGCACTGTCCGAATTGCGACAGCACGAATCTCACGCGAACGGTTTCTCAAGTCGCCGCGTTAAAATCCGAAGACGCGCGCCTCGACGCGATGTCCGACCCGTCCAAGTTTGGCGATGTGGACGAGAACGATCCAAAGAGTATGGCGCGAATGATGCGCAAGATGAAGGACGAGATGGGCGGCGAAATGGGCGGCGAAATGGGCCCCGAATTCGATGAGATGGTCGGGCGCTTGGAGGCGGGCGAAGACCCCGAAGAGATTGAAAAATCTATGCCGGGGCTGGGGGGAATGGGCGAAGGTGGAATGCCCGGCGGCGATCCGATGGGTGGGATGGGCGACGGTGGTTTCGGCGGAGATGAGATGTAAATGTAATTGGGATAGTTGAGCACGCATATAAAAGCAGAGCCATGGTAATTCCCACGGCTCTGCACGACAATACACCTCATACAAAGATATTATTGGCTCAATATCAGCCAAGACCTTCAGGACATGTTACATTGCCCCTCTAAACTTGCATATTGTATGAGACCGCGTATGTTCGTTCCTCGACGCTCAAAGACGATTTTGAAACCTAGGTTTGAACCATGCGGCAGGTATTGGTTGGTCCGCTGTATATCCAGTCCCACACCCGTGATCATTCCAGCAAATGGATCCT
Organism: Anaerolineae bacterium; assembly: GCA_038253185.1. Taxonomy (GTDB): domain Bacteria; phylum Chloroflexota; class Anaerolineae; order UBA4142; family SHND01; genus JBBSHK01. The sequence continues at coordinate 2,526 of JBBSHK010000455.1, forward strand.
TACCCGCACGTACGGTTTCGCCGCTCCCCCGTACCAGAATAATGTCACGAAGCTGAAATTTGTCGTCCTCTGCCCAGCGCTGTCGAATCCAGTCCCGTACCTCCCGCCGAGTGTGGAGCACCGCTACGCTCTTGTCAGTGAAATCACAATCGCCGTATTCAAATTGAGCGACAACATCGAAGGTCTTGAATTGGACTCGACCATTAAACTCCGCATCACTCAGGTGCGCGAGGAAATGCTGTTCATCGCGCGCATTGTAGGCAGCAATCCATTCGGTCATTGCCTTACCCACACTCTCCTCGCTCAAGTCGAATGGGGTCGGATTAGGTAAGATATCTAGTGCAGCGGCTGTAGCCATCACTGTTGCTGTTGATGCCGGAACTGTTGACGTTTTGATAATTACTGGTTGTGGCATGAATCCACAACCAGTAATTATGACTAAGATTAGTAGGCTCAAGAGTCGCGCTAACTTCTCAGTGGATTTGAGCAAGAGATCGTCCATTTTTACATCTTTAAGGTGCTATGCCGAAATATGAATAGCAGGTAAAAGTGCTGATAAAACCAGGACCGAGAGCCAAAGTGTTAATAAGCCTGTGGTCCTTTGTTAGAATCACCTTTGCTCCTACATTTTGGTTTATTCCATCACGATAGCCCAAGCGCCATAAGGTGTCATTGATGCGACGAGCAAACCC
>JBBSHK010000456.1:0-3212 GCA_038253185.1 Anaerolineae bacterium
GCGCCGTCGCGCGGGCTTGCTGCCGGCGAAAATTTTATTCGAGCATTGGCAGAGTGGCTCAAGGTATTTATTTTTCTCGTACTCCCGCTGTTGCTCGTCGCCGCGTACGTGGAGGCGAATATTACTCCGCTGGTAGTGGTTCGCCTGTTCGGAGGCTAGATGCCACGCGTAACTTTGCTGGGCACCGGGGCGGCGCTGAGTGGTGTAGAACGCGAGAATACCTACATGGTGATCGCGGGGGAGCAAACACGCGTGCTGATCGATTGCGCGGGAAGTCCCGCGCAGCGCTTGGGGCAAGCAGGGCTCAACGTGCGCGAAGTCGATCAGGTGATCTTGACGCACAGCCACCCGGATCATATTTACGGCTGGCCTATTTTCGCGCTGAACGCCTGGATGACCGGCAAGCGTACACCGCTCGACGTGTACGCTTTGCCTGAAACGATCTCGTCGGCGCGCGCGATGCTGCGCGCGGTGGGCGCGAAAGAGTGGCCCAATTTTTATCCGATACGCTATCACCGCGTCGACGCGCAATCGGTCGAACTGATCCTGACGAATCGCGAGTTTTCGATTTCGGCGACTCGCACCGAGCACTTTGTACCGACGATCGCGCTGCGCGTGACTTCGGAGCAGACGGGCGAGAGCATTGCCTATTCGTGCGACACCACGCCGCGCGAAAATATTGTCGAGCTCGCGCGCGGCGCGAAATATCTGTTTCACGAAGCGACGACACTGGATGAGCCCTCTCTGGGTCATTCCAGTGCGCTGCAAGCCGGATTGCAGGCGCAGCGCGCAGGTGTGCGTGAGCTCGTGCTGCTGCATTTGCCGCCGGACGTACGGGCGAGCAAATGGCGCGCCGCCGCCAAACGTGAATTCAAAGGTCGCGTGCATGTCGCCAGAGACCTCGATGCTTTTGATTTTTGAAGGAGCGCGACTCGCCGCATTCTGAATCTCACGCCAATCACGCGTGAGATTTTTTGGTCAAGTGCCCTTGAAAGTTTTAACCTTTATGCTAGAATTACGCGCGCTTTTCCAAGATCGACCAACTTTGAATCGGAGTCATTCATGGCTGATGAAAAAGTCGCGGTCATTACCGGCGGCAATAAAGGCATTGGACGCGCGATTGCTGAGCAACTGGCGCGTGAGCATTACGCGATTGTGGTGAATTATCACAGCGACGAGGCGTCCGCGCAAGAAACTCTCGCGGCGTTGCAAGCCAACTCGCCGCGCTCGATTGTGGTTCAGGCGGATGTTTCAACGCCGGACGGCGCGAGCGCATTAATTGAACAGAGTCAGGCGCAGTTTGAAAAAATCGATGTGCTGATCAACAACGCCGGTCCCTTTCTGGTCAAATCGCTTTTTGATACAAGCATTGACGAATGGGAATATATTCTGCGGACGAATCTTTCGAGCGCGTTTTACTGCTGCAAGTTCGCGCTGTCACTAATGCGCGCGCGAAAGAGCGGACACATTATCAATCTCGGTTCGCTGAATGCCGAGACCGCGCGCGGTGCGCCCACTACGACCGCGTACAACATTGCCAAGACCGGACTGGTCGTGCTCTCGAAATCGCTGGCGCGCAGCGAAGGACGAAATGGAATTCGTTGCAATATTGTGAACCCCGGATTTATCGAGACCTACGCGACCAGTGACGCCGACAAGCGCGAGTTGCCCAGTCTGGTGCCGCTCGGTCAACTCGGCAAGCCGCAAGACATCGCGCAGACCGTCTCATTTTTACTCTCGGATCAGGCGCGCTATATTACCGGCGCGGTGATCAATGTGCACGGAGGGCTGTGGGTGTGAAGAAAGGATGAAGGCAGAAGGATGATGGGTGAGGGTAAAGTCGGGAAAGCGACGTTTGAACAACGTTTTGAAAAATTGCAGCAGGTGATGCAGCGTCACGACATCGACGCGGTCGCGCTCGTGCCGGGCGCGAATTTATTTTATCTCACCGGTTTGCAGATGCACACCAGCGAACGCGTGACGCTCGCGCTGCTCACGCGAGCAGGGCAGGGGCATCTAATTCTGCCCGGACTCGAAGTGCCGCGCGCGGAGACGCGGCTCAGGTTGCCGCTGCAGCTCTACGCGTGGAACGATGCGGAGGGCAGTGCCGCGGCGTGGCTGAACTTGAAACGCGATCTGAATCTCGACGGGAAAACGGTAGCGGTCGAATTTCTCGCGATGCGGGTGCTCGAGTTGACCGAATTGCAGACGGCGTGGCACGGACTCGTACTCGAAGATGCGAACGAGTTGCTGGCAGAAATGCGAATGGTCAAAGATGCGGCGGAGATCGAGGCGATGCGGCGTGCGGCGCGTGTGATCGAAGCGTCGTTGACGGATTTGTTTAGCTCGGTCAAGGTTGGTATGACCGAAAAACAATTGGCAGCGCGCTGGCAACTCTTGATGCACGAGCACGGCGCGGATACGATTCCCGACGAACCAATCGTCGCGGCGGGACCGAACAGCGCGTCACCCCACACGACCGCGACGGAGCGCGCGCTTCAAACAGGCGACCTCGTGATTTTTGACGGCTGGTGCACAGTCGATGGTTATTACACCGATATCACGCGCACGATTGCGGTGGGGCAAATCTCGGATGAGTTGCGAATGATGTACGAGGTGGTCGCGCGCGCGAATCTAGCCGCGCGAGAATCCGCCGCTCCGGGCGCGCGTTGCGAGGAGGTCGACCGCGCGGCGCGCGAGGTGATCAGCAGGGAGGAGCTGGGGGAATATTTCCTCCATCGCACCGGTCACGGACTCGGGCTGGAAGTGCACGAAGCTCCATCGATGGTTCAAGGAAATTTATTGACGCTCGTTCCCGGAATGACGTTCACCATTGAACCGGGAGTTTACGTCGCGGGGCAGGGGTGCGTGCGAATTGAAGACGATATTGTGGTTACCCAAGATGGCGCGGAGAGCTTGACCACCTTTACGCGCGAGTTGATGGTGCTCTGATTTTCCGGCACGTGCGCTTCAGTTTTCAGATTGATGGGAGAGAGGTTTAATGGTTGTACCGCAAGAAGTTGAAAACAGAGACCAGCACGAATCATTGGGAATTCAGTTTAGGAAATGAGTTGAACAATGCCGCACGCTCTGAAAACAAAGGAGAAGATCTGATGATCAATGTCCAAGCGAGCACCGTGATCAATCGTCCGATCGAGCAAGTCTTTGCGTTCGTCGCCGACCTGGAGAACAACCCCAAGTGGGAGAAAAAC
>JBBSHK010000457.1:0-3193 GCA_038253185.1 Anaerolineae bacterium
CCGCCCGCGCCGCCGGGTCGGTACAGATGTTGCAGCGCCAAAAACATTCCAATCACGCCCCACACCACGCCAAGCGTCGTCTGCGTTTGCAAGAGCTTGCCAAAAAAAGCCAGTCCATCAATGCCCGCCGCGACGGCGCTTGACGCTTGCTGCGGAAAAAGCAAAATGGCGACGATGATGCCTTCGATGACGCCGCGCCAAAATGATTGCGCGTTGCGAAATCCTTCGCCAATAAATGTCAGAATCACCAGCAGCAGGAACAAGATGACGAACGAGATGGCGGGATTCGCGAGCAGCGACTGCGCCGCGCCGCTCAACGCCGTGAAACGCGCAATCGCGATCAGGTGCGCTTCGATACGAATGACGAAATAGAGCACAATCAATGCGATGAGGTCGTCGAGCAATCCCGAAGTGCCCAACGCGCGCACGTACAAAACTCCGGCGAGCAGTAAAATGATCAGACCGAGCAACAGCGCAATCATCCAATTTTGAATCGCGATTGGACCGACGCTGACAATCGCGCTGTTCGGATTGAATTTGACCGTGGTGCGAATGTACTCCGCCGCATTGTCGATCAAGCCGTTCAAACCGGAAGTGATGTTGAAGGGCGGTATGTTGTTGTTAAAGATGCCCTTGTCGCGGAAAAAATCCGCGATACCGCGAAGCCACGTTTGCAAGAAAACGGTCGCCGTCAGCCCAGCCCACCAAAAAACCCAACTCCTAGGTCCGAGAACTGTCGCCATTGAAAAGTCCAATCAACGCTTCACCCACTCGATTCACATCGCCCGCGCCCAACGTCAGCACCACCGCGCCGGGTTTCACTTCACGCCCTAAAAATTCAATCGCTTCGTCCAGTGTCGGAATGAAACGCGCGTCGCGGTAACGCATCCGCTCGACAATATCGCGCCCGCTCACACCCAGATCATCGCGCTCACGCGACGCGTAAATTTCTGTCACAATCACGTGATCCGCATCGTCGAACGCGCCCACGAATTCATCGAGCAGCGCGCGTGTTCGCGAAAAGGTATGCGGCTGAAAAATCGCCCACAACTCGCGTCCGTCGAATCGCTCTCGCGCCGCGGCGAGTGTCGCGCGAATTTCTGCCGGATGGTGCGCATAGTCATCCACAATCGCGACGCCATCGGTTTCACCGCGCAGTTCAAATCTTCTGCTCGCGCCGCGAAATTTTTCCAGCGTCGCGCGAGTGGAATCGATAGGCACGCCGACCTGCTCTGCGGTCGCGAGCGCGGCGAGCGCATTCAAAACATTGTGCTGCCCCGGAATCCGCGTGCGAATTTTTACCAGCGAACGGTTTCCTTTCATCGCGTCGAAATCACTTCCACCCTGCGCGTTGGGCTGAATGCCCACCGCGCGCCAGTCATTCGCTGCGCCTAAACCATAGCGCACCGCGCGAGCCGTAATGAACTCGCTCACAGCATTCGCGTCCGCATCATCGCCGCACACAATCACCGTGCCGTCCGGTATCACCTGTTTCGCGAATTCGAGGAAGGCGTTTTGATATTCCCCGCGCGTTCTGAAAATGTCGGGATGGTCATAATCCACATTCGTGATCACCGCGATGTGCGGCGACAATCCCAAAAACGCGTAATCGTATTCATCGGCTTCGATCACAAAATATTTGCCCTTGCCTGCTCGCGCATTGGCTCCGAACTCCGGCACAATGCCGCCGACGATCACCGTTGGGTCGAATCCCGCGTCGATCAGCAGCAGCGCAATCAGCGCCGTCGTCGTCGTCTTGCCGTGCGAGCCGGCGACCGCAATCGTCTTGTAGCCCGCCGTCAATTCGCCCAAAAATTCGCGTCGTTTGACCACCCGAATCCCGCGCGCTTGCGCCGCTGCGACTTCGGGATTGTCCGCGCTCGCGGCCGAGGTGAACACGACGAGAGCGGTATCAGCGCTCACATTCTCGGCGCGTTGTCCTGAGTAAATCGTCGCGCCTTCGCGCGCAAGCGCTTCCGTAATCGCGGTCGGAGCCTGGTCAGAGCCGCTGACGCGATAGCCGCGACCGAGCAGCACTCGCGCAATCGCCGACAAGCCAATCCCGCCAATCCCGACGAGATGAATGTGGCTGGCATTTTCCATTTTGAAGGTGCTTTGTTGCTCTGTCCTGCACGGTCTCGCGCGCGGTTGCTATACAGAAACAGCGACTTGCTGCAACAAATTCGCGATATTGCGCGCCGCGTTGGGCTGCGCGAGTCCGCGCATCGCGCTCGCCATTTTTTCGAGGCGAACGCGATCGGCGAGCAGTTGCTTGATCGTCGGCACGAAATCGCTCGCAAGCCGTGCTTCCGCGAAATTAATTGCTGCGCCGCGCGACGCGAGAAATTCCGCGTTCTTTGACTGATGTCCCTGCGCGAATGTTCCCGGAATCAGAATGCTCGGCACGCCCACTGCCGGAAATTCGCCAAGCGTTGCCGCGCCCGCGCGTGCGATGACGATGTCCGCTGCCGCGAGCGCGAGTGGCATATCGTTTTCGAGATAGCTAAACAGATGATAGCGCGAGCGCAGCGGTGCTTCGAGCGCGGCGCGTGCCTGCTGCAAAATATCCGCGTCGAGCTTGCCGCTGATGTGAATGATTTGGGTCGCTGCGAGCAGCTCTTTCAAATTCGTACGCACCGTTTCATTAATGACGTGCGCGCCTTGACTTCCGCCAAAGACGGTGATCACCTCCTGCGCGCCGTCGAGCTCAAAATGCGCGCGTCCCGCTTCACGCGTCGCGCGATAAAATTCCGCGCGCACCGGATAGCCCGTCACGACCGCGCGCCCCTTCGGAAAAAATTTCAACACTTGAGCGAATGACACCGCGACTTTACGACTCCATCGCCATAGCACTTGAATCGCCCAACCCGGTTCCAGGTCCGGCAAATAAATCACCACCGGCATTCGCAATTGTCCCGCCGCCCAAATTACCGGGGCGCTCACATAACCACCTGTCGCGAAAATTACATCCGGTTTAAACTCGCGCAAAATTCTGCGACTGAGCAGAGTCGCGCGCGCGAGCAATACAAGATTGCGACCCGCGAGCGTTGGCGCGAGACTGCGGATTCCGCCGACGCGCAGGGGTGAAAAGCGGATGCCCGTTTTTTCCGCCAGCCCCTGTTCGATGCTCGACTCGCGACCAACATACAGGACATCACTCTTCAGATTTAGGTCGCGCGCGTCGGCGACGAGG
>JBBSHK010000458.1:0-3193 GCA_038253185.1 Anaerolineae bacterium
GCATCGCCCAAGCCCGGCATAATATAACCCGGCGGAAATTGATCGCCCGCGCCGGTGAGTCGTTCGTCAATCGCGGCGAGATAAATATCCATGTCGGGATGTGCTTCCGACAAATGCTGAATCCCTTCTGGCGCGCCGATGATGCCGACGTACTTGATGCGCTTCGCTCCCCACTTTTTCAAAATGTTCACCGTCTCGGTGGCGGAACCGCCGGTCGCGAGCATCGGGTCGAGAATCAAGACGACTTGAACGGTGGGCGAGACCGGCAGCTTGTTGTAATACGAAACGGGGTGCAGCGTGCGCTCATCACGATAGAGTCCAATGTGCCATACTTCCGCGGGCGGCATCATTTCCCAAAAACCCTCAACCATACCGAGACCCGCGCGCAGCACCGGCACCAGTCCGATCTTTTCTTTTAATTCCTGACCGGTAGTTTCAGTGAGCGGCGTCGTTACATTTTTTTCTTGCAGCGCGAGATCGGCGGTCGCTTCGTACGCCAGCAGGATCGCCACTTCGCGAATCAGCTCGCGAAATTTTTTCGGCTCTGTGGCGACGTCGCGCATCTTGGTGATTTTGTGTCGAATCAGCGGATGATTCGAGATGTGAACGCGTGGATTCACGGCAACCTCCGTGAAAAATTGTAGGGGGTTCAAAATTTTGAACCCCTACATAATAACACGATTTATTTTTTCTTCGGCAATGGCTTGAACGACGCGAACTGATTTGCAGCAGGCAAATCAATTTCCATTTGCTTGTCGCTCGCGGTAGCATCGCTGGCGGATGCTCGGTCTTCGCGTGGTGCTTTCGTCGGCTCCGGCGCGGCAGATTTGCGCGGGGGAGTTTCGGTCTTGCGCTCGCGCGGTTTGTGCGGCGCGGCTTGGCGTCCATCGCCATCGCCGCGCGCATGACCGTTGCCGCGCGCAGCTACAGGCGCGGGTGTTTCGATTTTACCTTTGCTCGGTTCCTCTTCGCGCGCCTCCGCTTCCACCTTGCCGACGAGTGACGCGAGCGCGACCACCGCATCGTTTTCTTTCATCGTAATTGCGAGCTTGCCGCGCGCACCGCGATTCGCTTTCTGAATATTTTCCACTCGCAGGCGCACGACAATCCCATTCTTCGAAAGAATCATGACGTCGTCTTCGAGCGGCACGATGCGCGCCGCGGCGACGAGTCCCGTTTTCGCGTCCGATGAGAATGCGACCACGCCGCCGGTGTGACGACCCTTGGTTGGAAATTCCTTCAGCGCGACGCGTTTGGCAAAACCTTTTTCGCTGGCGATGACCAGTTGAGCGTCTTCACTCACCGCGTCCAGTGCGACGACGCGATCGCCTTCGCTGAGCTTGATGCCCCACACGCCCGTGGCGACGCGACCTTGCACCGGCACATCGTCCTCTTTGAAACGGAGCGCCTGTCCGCGCGCAGTGATGAGCAGCAATTCGCCACCGCCATTCGTCACGCGCGCCCAGCCGAGTTCATCACCTTCCGACAGAGTGATCGCGCGGGCGCCGCCCGCTTGCACATTCGCAAACTCTTCCAGCGAGGTGCGCTTGACTTTGCCCGCGGTCGTGGCGAGCGTCATGAATTGCGAGGCAGCGCCGCCGTTGATGGACAGCACCTCCACCAATCGCTCACCCGCCTCCAGCAAATTGGAAACCGAGACCCCGGTCGGATTGCGATCAATGTCCGGCACCTGCGACATCTTGAGCGGCAGCGCGCGTCCGCGATTCGTCATCAAAATCAAATTGTCGTGCGTGCTCGCCACAAAAAGATGTTCGGTCGGATCGTCCTCGCGCGATTGCACGCCCTGTTTCGCATCGCTGCGCGTGCGGCGATAACTGCTTACGGGCGCGCGGCGAATGTAACCGCTGCGCGTGACGCTCACAAGCGCTTCGGCTTCGTCGCCGTGCGATTCATTTTTGAATTCGGTCTCCGCAGCCGAGCCCGCGATAAAAGTGCGGCGCGCGTCGCCAAAGCGTTCCTTCAAATCGTTCAGCTCTTCTTGAATCACGCCGAGAATCTTTTTCGGCGAGCGCAATAGTTCTTCGAAAAACTTGATGCGCTTGCGAACTTCTGCCAGCTCGTCTTCGATCTTTTTCCGCTCCAACGCGGCGAGTCGGCGCAACTGCATATCGAGAATCGCGGTCGCCTGAATGTCCGTCAGCTTGAATTTTTTCATCAAGCGCTCGCGCGCGGTGTCCACATCCGGCGATTGGCGAATGGTGCGAATCACTTCGTCGAGATGATCGAGCGCGATTTTCAATCCTTCGAGAATGTGCGCGCGCAATTTCGCGCGTTCGAGTTCGTACTGCGTGCGTCGCGTGATGACGACCTGCCGATGTTGCACGTACAATTGCAGCGCGCGTTTCAGCGACAGCACACGCGGCTCGCCGTCCACCAGCGCGAGCATATTCACATTGAATGTGCCTTGCAGCGCGGTGAGCTTGAGCAATTGATTGATGACTGGCATCGCCTCGACACCGCGTTTGAGTTCGATGATGATGCTCATTCCTTGTCGGTCGGATTCGTCGCGCAGGTCGCCGATCTCTTCGATGCGGCGGTCGCGCACCAGCTCGGCGATGCGCTCGATCAGCGCGGATTTGTTCACCTGATAAGGAATTTCGGTCACGATGATGCGCGTGCGTCCACCCGCGACCTGTTCGGTGTGAATTTTCGCGCGCACCACGATGCGCCCTTTGCCGGTCGCGTACGCCTCTTTGATTCCATCAATGCCGAGAATAATTCCGCCGGTCGGAAAATCGGGACCTTTGACGAATCGCATCAAGTCATCCGGCTCGATGTCGTCAATTTTATTCCAGTGCTCGATCAAGTAATTGGTCGCGTCGACAACCTCGCGCAAGTTGTGCGGTGGAATCAGCGTTGCCATACCGACGGCGATGCCCGCCGCGCCATTCAGCAAAAGGTTGGGCACTTTGCCGGGGAGCACCGTCGGCTCTTTCATCGTCTCGTCAAAGTTAGGACGAAAGTCCACCGTGTCTTTATCAATGTCCAGCAAAAGTTCTTCCGCCAATTCCGACAAACGCGCCTCCGTGTACCTCATCGCCGCCGGCGGATCGTTGTCAATTGAACCGAAATTTCCCTGACCATCAATCAGCGGATAGCGCATGGTGAAATCTTGCGCCATACGTACGAGCGCATCGTACACGGCTTGATCGCCGTGCGGGTGATAGCGACC
>JBBSHK010000459.1:0-3191 GCA_038253185.1 Anaerolineae bacterium
TGCCGCGCGGTGTCGAGTTGCTGTCGGGCGCGCGCCAAGCGCTCTTTTTCGACGCGCACAAAACGCGTGTATGGCGCAACCCCCTCGCGCAGACGCGTCACCGCGCGGTCGGCTTCCGAACCGAACTGGGAACGAAGCACGGCGCCGAGGCGATTGCGCAAGTCTTGAATTTTGTCTTTGAAGCGTTCTTTCGCTTGCTGTCGTTTGTACGGAATAATGAAAAGCCCGAGCACGGCGATCATTCCCGCGAGCAAAACACCGGTGATATCAATCGCCGCCGCGGACACAGCGGCGGTGATCAATGTGCCGAGTCCCACCGCGCCCGCCTCGACGATGGCGGTCTGCGCGACTGCTGCTTCGACGTGCGCGCCGATTTCGCGCGATTCTTTCTCGGCGTCGTAACTTGACACGACTCCTTGCGCGGCTTCACTCACCGAATTGAGCAGCGCTTGACGCCGCAGGTCAATCGACGTCGTCATATCGCCGACCAGTTCGTCCGCGCTGCCGGCGCGCCGGCGCTGCAAATAGGACAGCACTTGCTGCCAGTGCCGCAAATCTTTTTCGACCAACCAGTCCACCACAGCTTGCGTGCGGCTTTGAATTTCTTCCGGCACTCCTGCCAGAACTTCTTTCTCAAACAGCGCGCGAAAGCGGTCGCCGCGCGCCAGGTCAGTGATTTTCGTGAGACGGATATGCTGATCGAAAAAATCGAGACCGCGCGATTCGAGCCGAAAGAGCAAGTTGTCGACCTCGGCGAGTCGCGGTTCCAATTCGCGCTGCACCTCTTGCGAGTAGACTTGGACTTCGCGCTCGACCGTCTCGCCGGTTTCAACATCACTTTGCAGCGCCTGATTCTCACTTTGATAATGCGCTTCGGCGCGCTTTAGGATCTGGTCCGCCACGCCGAGCGGTCCCATAAATTTAATTTGCAAGCGCGCGCTTTCGTCGAGCCACGACAGCACATACGCTTTGAGCGCCGCCATCCCACTGCTCGGGTCGCCATTCATCACATCGCGTTTGGCGGAAACGAAAAACAATTCGGGCACAAAACCGAGCAGCGTGCGCGCATTATCCTCCACGAATTCACGTACCTGCGCCTGGGCTTGATCGGATTCGAGAATGTCGCGCTTGTTGATGACGACCACGATCTTCTTGCCCCACTCGCGAATGTGCTCCATAAATTGGCGTTCACTCTCGGTGAAAGGGCGGTCGGCGGAAGTCACGAAAAGCACAAGATCGCTGCGCGGAATAAAATCGCGCGTGAGTTCTTCGTGCTCGCGAATCACGGCATTGGTGCCGGGCGTGTCCACAATATTCAGTTCACGCAAGAAATCGAGCGGAAAGGTGAGCTGCGCCAATTGGTCCGCGCCGATGGTCTCTTGCACCTTGTCGCCGTACTTGACAAGGGTGACGCGCGTGGTGGTGGGGGTCACGCCTTCCGCCAGTACCGGCGCGCCGAGTAGCGCGTTCACAAGTGCAGACTTGCCCGCATTAAATTCGCCGACGATGACGATCAGAAAAAGTTCGTCGAGCCGCACCAACGCCTCGCGCAGATTCTCAAGGTCGTCAGGCGGGCTTTTCAATTCGCTGAGCGACGCGTAAAGATCGGCGAGATATTTTTTTTCATCGCGCAAGAGTTGCTCCTGCGCGTCGGTCAAAATGATTGGCATATTGAAAAGAATTTTTACCACGCGAAGCAGAGCGCGTTGAGAATAATCAGTTCTCTGTATGCTCTGCGTCACTGTAGTGTCTCATTGGTCGCGGCTCAAATAATCCTTTACTTCATTCAGACTGGCGACGACCAGATTGGCTTCACCCAGATCGTGCAATACAGTGTACTCGTTTTTGACCGCGATGACAAACAGCTTCGCCCCGTGCGCGGCGCGTACGCCGGTGTGACTGTCCTCAACTGCCAGCGTTGCTTCCGGCTCCCAGCCGGTTATACTCAACGCTTTCAAATAAATATCCGGCGCCGGCTTGGGCTTGATGTGGTCGTCTCCGCCCACCACGACCGGAAAGGTGCTCGCGAGATTTACCGCGCGCAACATTTTTTCGACCTGTTCGGGACGCGAGCCGGACGCGACCGCCATTCCAATTTTGTGCTCCTTCAAAAAATTCAGCACCTCGTGCGCACCCGGCATCGGTTCCACATTCGCCGCGTCCGAGATGAGCAAATTAAATAGCGCGTGGTGAGCGTTGGCAATGTCCTGCGCGTCCGCTGCCAGCGCAAAGCGCTCGCGCGCGTACTCCGCATTCTCGAGCACCGAGCGCCCAGTCATCACACGCCCGTACTCTGGTTGGTCGAACTGGACCTCCGCGCCCGCGGCTTGCATCACCAGATTGAACGCGCGGTGATGCACCGGCTCTGTATCGGTCAACAGTCCATCGAGATCAAAGATGACGTGGCGAAATTGTGGCATGGGTATGTGGTGTGGCGCTTGGATTTTCCGATTACTGCGCCTTGAACGAATAGCTCGCGGTCTCCCACGTAATCGGCGTGTTGCCCGAGACGGTGATCACAATTCGCGAAACGTCTTTGTCGAATTTCAAGGTCGAGAATGTTCCGTGATTTGCTTTGTCGAGCGGAATCGGAGTCACGCGGGTCGTGCTGCCGAAACCAATTGCCTGCACAATGAATCGCTGCGGGAGTGTATTGTCAAACCGCGCAAACCCCTGCGCCTGCCAGTCATTGTCGCTCTGCTCGGCATCATCCGAAAAATTCAATTCAGGAATTGAGATGTCGTCAACCGCGAAACCCGGACCGGTGAAAATCGCGTCCGTCACATATTCGAAACGCAGCAAAATCTTTTTTCCCGCATACGGCGTGAGCGACATTGACTCTTGCAGCCACTGCGCGGGCGGAGCTTGTTCGGAGCAGCCGCTGCCCGACTTGCAGGTAAAGCCATTACCATAGTTTGCGCCGTTCGGGTCGCGCGTCGTCGTCGTTTGACCCGGCAGCGTGTCCCACGTCTTGCCCCCGTCGGTCGAGACCTCGATGTACGCGTAATCAAAGTCCGCCTCGGTGTCGTACCACGTCCAGAAATTCAGTGTGGCGTCCTTGACCGAACTCAGGTCAAATTCGCGCGTAAGCGTCGTATCCGACTGATCGCTGCGATTGCTCCACCACATTTTTTTCCCGCTGTGAGCGGAGGTCGGAATTGCTTTCACTTCGGTTGCGCCATCGAACGTAA
>JBBSHK010000460.1:0-3181 GCA_038253185.1 Anaerolineae bacterium
CCGGTGCCGACGGGAACCGTACTGCGATTCACAATAATGGTGTAACCGTTCAGGTGCTCCGCGACTTTTTCGGTCGCCATACGAATGTATTTCAAGTCCGCTTCACCATCCACACCCGACGGCGTGCCGACCGCGATGAAAATAAATTCCGCGTCGGGCACCGCTTCGGCGTAATCGGTCGTGAATGCCAGACGACCTGCGGCGACATTGCGCTGCACCAATTCTTCCAACCCCGGCTCGTAAATCGGCAACTCGCCACGTTTCAATTTTTCGATCTTGTCCGCGGCAATATCAATGCACACGACCTGATTGCCGAGATCGGCAAAGCACGTCCCCGTGACGAGACCGACATAGCCCACACCAATCACACAAATTCGACGCACGAGTTGACTCCCTTCAGGAATTTATGATTGCAGATTACACCCCTCTCTTTCTCCCCTTAATAAGGGGAGACGAAAGAGGGGTCGTTATCCGTCGCTTTTCACACCACACCCGCCGCGCGCAAGTCCGCGATGCGCGAATCACTCTCACCCAACTCTCGCAAAATTTCTATTGAATGTTCGCCGAGCATCGGAGGATAACGACGGTAGGTTACGGGCGTCGCGCCGAAATGAATCGGATTGCCGATGCTGCGCGCGACGCCGACGAGCGGATGTTCGATCTCGACAATCATGCCGCGCGCACGCGCCTGCGCCTCGTTCAATGCTTCTGCCGCCGTATTGATCGGACCACAAGGAATTTCTTCAGCTTGCAGCGCGCTCAGCCATTCGTCTGCATTTCTCGTTTCAAGAATCTCTTCGAGCAGCGGAATCAATTCCGCGCGATGTTGTGTACGCAAACGATTGCTTATAAAGCGTTCATCGCGTCCAACGGTTGCTTCAATCTTCAAGACCTTGCAAAATTTTTTCCACAACGCTTCCGAGCCAACTCCGATGATGAGGTACTTGTCGTGCGCGCGAAAGACTTGGTAGGGCACGATGCTCGCGTGCGCGTTGCCGACGCGTTTGGGTTCTTGTCCCGCGTTCAAATAATTGCTGCCGATGTGATTCAGCCAGGTGAGTTGCGAGTCGAACAGCGCCATATCTATGAATTGACCTGCGCCGCTCTGGTCGTCCCACGGGGATTCCCTTCGGTCACGTGCGCGCAACGCCGTGAGAATTCCAATCGTCGCGTACAGTCCGGTCGTGATGTCCGCGATCGGAATCGGATACCGCATCGGTTCGCCGTCTGGCTCACCGGTGAAACTCATCAGCCCCGCTTCACCTTGCGCGATCAAATCATAGCCGGGGCGTTCGGCTTGAGGTCCGGTGAAACCATAACCGGTGATGGAGCAATAAATCAGACGCGGGTTGAGCGTGTGGAGTGATTCGTAATCGAGCTGTCGTTTTTTCAACGACGCGCGCGAGGGTTGATTGATGAGAAAAATGTCGGAGCGTTGCGCGAGCGCGTATAAAATTTCGCAGCCCTCGCGCGTGTCGAGGTTCAACGTGAGCGAACGCTTGTTACGATTCGCGGAAAGATAGTATGCCGATTCGCTTTGAACAAACGGTGGACCCCAGCCGCGCGCTTGATCGCCCACGCCGGGCTTTTCGATCTTGATTACATCCGCGCCGAGGTCGCCGAGCAGCATCGCGCAGTACGGACCCGCCATCGCCTGCGTGAGATCGAGCACGCGTAAATCGTCCAGCACACCAGCCATCAAAGGCGATTATAGCAACAAACATTGAAAATGCGAATTGTGTCAACGGATCGCCCTATGGAATCTGCGACCTTCGGCAGAGTGCATAGGTGCATGACAATCTTGAAACAAAAATGGTGCAATGCGTCTATGTGATTGCGTGATTGAATAAAGGAGGAGCATATGGCTTCAGAAAAAAAACGACCTTCAGGCATTCCGGCTACCCCGTCAACTATTGCCTTCTTGGCGGTCTGCGCCGTTTTGATTGTGCTGGTTGTCAGCTTTACGCTGTCCGGTTTTTTCGGCGCGTCGAACCAAACTCAAACCGCAGGTTTAGCGTCAGCAGCAAATTCTCCGACTGCCGCCTTGGTTGATGACGCGCCGACCATACCACCACCTACAGGTCCTCTGCCGCCGAAACGAGCCACGTTCGATATCAATCAACTCTACACCGTACCGACGCGCGCGCTGGCGCCCGGCGAAACGCCGCTCAGCACCAATGCCATTAATCCTAATAGCACCTATGTAGTACCCACCTTCCCACCTCTCAACCCTCTCGCTCCTGATGCTAAATGGGCGACCTATCACGACCCGAACCTAGGATTGTCATTCCAATATCCCAGCAATTGGCATATTGATGTAATAATCAATGGACCACCTGGGCCAGAATATACAGATATCACAATTCGAAATTATGATTTAGTGCTTACCAAGGGAAACAGTTTTACGCCGGATTTAATGAAAATTGAAATACAGGCTTCGCCCGATTTTGCCCAGTATGGTACTTTGGACCTCTGGTATTTACACTATCTTCAAAGTCTCCGGGACCCTGACAATCTCGCATCCAATCCCTCATTCCCAGACCTACAACATATGAATATCAATAATGTGCCCGCGATTCGTTGGACAGACATTGGGGCGCGAGCAGTTGTACTAGGCAAGGGGAAATGGCTGTACTCTATTGCCGCCTACCCCGATTACTCTAGGTTCAGTGTGGTATTCGATCGGTTTCTTTCCACCTTTCAAATTCCCTAAGTAGGACACCCGTGAAGAGACATTCTTGGAAACAACTTCTGGGCGGTGGAGCTGTTGTCATTTTCCTCGTTACCCTCTTCGCACTATTGACGCTAGACCACTCAGCTCTAACTCCTATAACATTGGCAATACACTCAGCACCAGGGCCGACACCCGATGAAACCCTCTTCCCCGGTGTCAGCAGGTGGTTTAACGATGTTTCTCCAGAGATACAAGCACAGATATTGCAGGCAGGCGCGCTGCGGGCAGAGGCATTGCGGAATCCTCCCACCCCAAGTAATTTCAACAAGCCCATCCCCACCGCTCTCCCGAATAAGAATGTGGGCAAGATCTTGATTCCCCAAACACCGGCGGGTGCTGGTACCATTATTGACACCGGCCAAGGACTTCCTCCGGCATTTGCTGTTATGAATCAATGGCGTACAACGACGAATACTGAGCACATCATCGTTTATGCTGGCGGTTTAA
>JBBSHK010000461.1:0-3173 GCA_038253185.1 Anaerolineae bacterium
CACCAATCGTCCGGTGGTTCGCAGCGAGGCAATGCTTTGCTTCCACGTCGATTGTCCCACATGCTCAAAGGCAATGTCCACGCCGCGGTTGCCGGTGATCCGCATCACGTCATATTGAAAGTTCGGATTGTCGCGATAATTGATTGTATAGTCCGCGCCTAGCTCACGCGCCTGTTTCAATTTCTCATCCGAGCTCGACGTGGCAATTACCTGACAATCAAAATATTTGGCGATCTGAACCGCCGCGCTGCCCACGCCAGAGCCGACCGCCAACACCAACACCCATTCGCGCGGCTGGATCTGCGCGCGTGTGACGAGCATATGCCACGCCGTGCCAAACGCCGCCGGTACCGCCGAGGCTTCGACAAACGAAATCGTATCCGGAATTTTGATCAACGTATTCTCCGGCGCTTTGACCAGTTCTGCGAAACCGCCGTCGAGCTGCACGCCAATAATTTTACGGTTGAGGCAGAGATTGTCGTGCCCCGCGCGGCAGTACTCGCAGGTTTCATCCCAGGTGAATGCGCCGACGAGCACGCGCTCGCCCACGCGATATTTTTTAACTTGCGCGCCGACCTGTACGATTTCGCCGGAGGGTTCCAGTCCGCCGATGTGCGGCAGTGGAGCTTTGACGCCGTGAGTGCCTTCACGCGTATACAGGTCCAGATGATTCAGTCCACACGCGCGCACGCGGATCAAGGCTTCGTTGGGTGCGGGCTGCGGCTTGGGCACCTCTTCGTATTGCAGTACGTCAGGACTGCCGCGCTTGTGAAAAATTGCTGCCTTCATCAGCACATCCCAAAACCGAATTTTTTAAACGGCGCGCGTGTTTTGCCCACACAGCTTTTTCAGGAGTGCGCACTGTAACCTTCGCGACGAACTCCGAGAAGTAGTCTAGTCGTCGTTCCGCAGTGGCGCGTCATCATTCCGAACCTTGGCATACACGCGCGTGTCGCGCAACCCGCCCGCGGTGTTGCGCGCCGCGTTCTTCATAATGCCTTCGAGCGTAAAGCCAAGCCGCTCGGGTATCCGCCAGCTGCGCTCGTTGCGGTTATCCACGTAAATTTCCACGCGGCGCGCGCCGAGCACATCGAACGCGAACTGGGTAATACCCACAACCGCTTCTGAAATAAATCCTTGTCCTTCAAATTTTTTTCGCACCCAATAGCCAATCTCAAATTTTGGAACACTCCAGCGGATGGAGTGCAAGCCGCTGCTGCCGACCAACGTCTCGGTCCCTTTCAGGAAAAGCAGCAGGCGCAAATCTTCGCGCGCCAGAAAACGTACCCGCGCCGCCCGAACATTCGACTCAGCTTCTTCCGCTGTCGGAATCGTCTGCGCCCACTCGAGCCACGGGCGCAGGTGCTCAATCGAATCCACAATCGCCGCGCGCACTTGCACTCCATCGCCACAGCGCGGCGCGCGAATGAGCAATCGTTCCGTCTCAAACTCTTCCGGGAAATCGCGCAGGAGCGGATCCATGCCTGCTACTTGCCGCCCTTGAAAGGAATCGCGAACGTAATCGTAGTGCCCGCGTCCACCTGGCTGTTGGCGAAAATTTCGCCGCCGTGTGCTTTCACCAGTGCCCGCGCCACCGCGACACCGAGCCGCGCGCTGCCGCCATCCGCGAGCGCGCATCCGTCAAAAAAGTGCGCCAGCTGCTCGGGCGTGAATCCTTTGCCGGTGTCTGTCACCGCGAGCTCAACTCGTCGCGGCGAAGCGAGTTGTGAAACACTGACACGGATCTGGCTTTCGTTCGCGTTGCGCGCGAGCGCGTCCAGCAGGACTTGGGCGAATGCCTGTTTCAAAATCGCCGGGTCGACATTCATTTTCGGCGCGGGGTCGGGCACCACCGCGCGCAGCGCAATGCCGCGAGCGGAAGCATCAGGATGCAGCGCCGCCAGCGTATCGCGCACGAGCTCTCCAATGTCCGCGAGTTCGCGCTGGAGCGACAGTTCACCACCGGAGGCGCGCGTGAGCGTGTCCCAATCTTCGACCATGCCGGAGAGGTGATTGGCTGCGGCAATCACGGGCAGAGCGGCGCTCCCAGCGCTCGGCGCATTCTGTAGCACCGCTCCAACTCCACTCTCTAGTACACGGAACGTCGAAAGCAAATCTTGCGCGACTGCCGCGTCGAGCTGCCGCTGCGCGCGCTCACGCGTTTTCAATTGCTCCGTCATCTGATTGAATGAGTGTGCCAATGTACGAAGTTCGCGAGGACCCCGCTCCTGCACCTGCAGATCGTACTCGCCCGCAGCCACGCGCTCCGCCGCTTCTTTCATATCCGCAATCGGCAGCGCGACGCGCTGAAATGCTCCGAGCAGAATCAGCAGCCCGAGCGCGCCCAGCATCAGTCCGACCAGCCCGGCTCCCCGAATCAAATAGAGTCCGCTTTCGCCAACATTGACGAGTCCACCGGTCACCGCAAAAATCCAGAACAGGAAGGTGCCCGCGCCTGCAGCCAAGAAGAACAAGGTGCCACCGACCAGCGCGCGGCGCGAGGGCACACCGCGTTCGAGCGCTGATGCAATGAGGGGCGTGAGCTTGCGCTTGGGACGAACGAGCGGATGAGTTGAAATCGGGCGCTTGGCAGTCATAGCAGCACAGAGCGAGAGCGCGCAATGCAAAGCAGCGTTATGACTATTCTAGTTCCGCGCGCGGGGATTTTTCAGCCGCAAGCCGCGAGGCGTTCTTTTGTTCGCGCCCCATCTGTTCGGGTTTTTCGAGACGCACGTCCACTCCGTCGCGGTCTTCACTCAAAATGATCGACAGCTCGCTGCCGTCCTCCAACTCGAGCACCGCCTCGACGTGTTGGTCCAAATACTTTCTGTCAATGACCTGATCGTCGCCAACGGCTGAAGGGACGCGTAGTGTCAAGGTGCCGCCGCGAATCTCGACCGTCACTTCGTCGGGACCGATGCCCGACACTCCGGTGCCCTCTTGCTCCATGTCCGGTTCGCCATGGAAGGCTTGCTTCAAATTAACTCGCTTCATCTTTTCTCCTCCACGATCACTCTAGTGAATGAACGACTTTACCGCCGACAATGGTGCAATCGACGCGCGTGTTCAGAATTTCGCGCGAGGGAATTTCAAAAATATTTTGTGAAAGGATCACCGCATCCGCGCGGAATCCTGGTCTCAACGCGCCCGCACAGGCAGAATCATTTGCGGCG
>JBBSHK010000462.1:0-3172 GCA_038253185.1 Anaerolineae bacterium
AAAACGATGCGCCCTCCACCAACGATTTGCGCGCCATACACACGTTTCTCGCGCGCCAGCCCCAGACGACCTTTAACGAAATTACCAGCGCCACCGGGTTGCGCGAAATTAAAGCGCGCGTCGCGGTTGAACAATTGGAAACGGCGCGCGTCGTGTGGCGCACCGCGAATGATGAATTCGGAGTGATGCGGATCGAAACCGCGCCGCTGCCCGAGAACACCTTGCGCGACATCGCCGCGCAGGGCGCGGCGCGGCGACAACACAAACACGCGCTGCTGAAAAAGATGGTCGGGTATGCCGAGACCAACGCGTGCCGGCGTCGTACCATCCTCGATTATTTTGGCGACCGCTCTCCCGCGCAAGCTGCGGTTTGCTGCGACAACGATCTCGCTCGCGCAGAAGCACAGCACGGCGAATCGCGCGCAGCCACCAGCGATTCCGAAAGAGCCGCGCTCGTCGTACTTGAAACGGTGGCGAAATTAAATTGGGGCATCGGTAAGGAAAAACTCGCGTTGCTGCTGAAAGGTTCGCGCGCCCAAGAGGTCAAGCGCTATACGCGCGAAGCGAACTATGGCAAATTCGCGGCGTGGCGCATTGCCAACGTTCAATCGCTCATTGTGCAACTGCTGGAGGGAGATTATCTAAAGCAAGTTGGCAGCGAACAGCCCGTCTTGAAATTAACTCCGCGCGGCGAGGCAATCTTGAATGCGCGCGCGGCGGTGGTGGTGGAGGTGCGTTCGCTTCAAACGGGCGCGATCCAAAAAGCGCAAACGGAGCGCGACGCGGGCGGCACCATCGCGCTCACCGGACAGATGCTCGCGCAAGGTCTCTCGCCCGAAAAAATCGCGGCGGAGCGCAGCTTGACTGTGAGCACTATCTATTCGCATCTCGCGCGTCTCATTGCCGAAGGGCGCGTCAATGTCAATGACGTGGCGCCCGCCCGATTGCAAAAGCAAATTCGCGCGACCATCGAGCAGGTCGGCTCCGCGCAGTACCTCGCGCCGATCAAGGCAGCGCTGCCCACAGACGTTGATTACAATCTCATCCGCTGCGTGGCGAATGCGTGGCTGCGCGAACATTCGCGTGAGCCGCTTGCGCCGCCATCACCGCCGGTGCCAGTCGCGCCGTCCGCGACTCAAGACCAAGCGCTGTTTCAAAAATTGAAAGTGTGGCGTTTGGAAAAGGCGCGTGCGGAAAAGATCGCGCCCTTTATGATTTTCGCGGATTCGACCTTGCACGAGATCGCGACCACTCTGCCTCACACCATCCAAGAATTCCTCGCGGTGCGCGGTGTAGGTCCGGTCAAGGCAGAAAAGTATGGCGCCGCCGTGCTCGACCTGATCGCGCAGCACAAAACTTCTGCGAACCCGTCGCCCAATTCTTCTGGCAGTGAAACTTCCGATCGGGCGACCCGGCGACCTCCTCATCCACCACAGTTCGGCAAGTGATCGGTACGCGCGGATCCAGAGGTCACGCGCGGCGTCGCAGCACAGGACCAGTGCGCGGAGGTGAGTTCACCTGCGGCGAATTGTCACGCGAGCGCATAGAGCGGTTCGATAGGCTCGAGCGGCGTGGGGTCATTCAGAGATTAGCTGAAAGCTGAGGCGAAAGTGTGGAGTGGGAGGGGTCGCGCTGGCTGCCAGTACTTCGCGCCATGGGATGTTTTCAAATGCGCCCGCGCCTTGGGTGATTCGCGTGCGGTATTCGGAGGCGCCCCAACGCAAGTACGCTTCGAGCGGCGCGCGCAGCGGAGTAAGCGGAACGATTTGGAGTTGAACATTAACGTTACGGCTTCCAGCGGAAGATATGAGCCACGCTTGCACCACCATCGTCTGATCGCCGATCGACATTTCGTCCTGTAGCAAGAGCGCGCGGGCGGGTTGGTCTCCCGCATCGCGCAGCGAGCTAAACTGCGGCGCGGCGAAGAGTTTTTTCAAGTGAGTTGGATTCAAAATAAAATTTACGCGTGGTTTGTCGCCGAGAAGCTGCGATGATTTTTGTTGGAACCAAGCTGAGTCGGCTGGGGTGAATTCGAAAGGCAGCGTGGGGCGAGCTTCGCGGGGGATTGCCGCGCCGGTATCTTCCTCAAGCGCGAGCTTGAGAAGCGCATACGACTCGGCGCAGCGCGTGCAGGTTTGCAAGTGTTGCCACAAGCGCGGATAGAGCGCGCGCACATTCTCTCCGCTCAATTCATCACTCACGTACCACGGCAGCAACTGCTCCCATTCGTCTTGCGAAACCAGCTGCGGCAAATCTGTTTGGACTTGCGCCAGATCCGCGGCGAGGCGGGCAAGCCCGCGCTGGGATAATTTTGGGCGATTCGTGGTTGCCGCAGGTCGCGGTTTTTTGCGAGGCGGATGCGCTCGAGTCATTTGGGTCCTCGTTGGTGATGCTTACTCTTCTTTTGTTTTGCGCGCGGGTTTTCTGTCACATCCATTTCCGACAGCAGCTGAGACAAACGTACCAGGGCGCGATAGCGCAACGTCGGAATGTTGGCTGTTCGCTTGCCCAGTTTACGCGCAATCTGCCGGTCGTCCAGCCCACTAAAATAGGTCAGCTCGATCACCTCGCGCTGTTGCCGACTGCGTAAGCGGCTCAGCGCGCGCTCGAGCACCTCGCGCTGTTCGATGCGCGTGTAGAAATCGTGAGTCGTGCGCGCGCCCCCGTGCATTTCGTAAGGCGGCGCGAGCGGTCCATCGGGTGTTGCGCGTAGCGGGGCATCCAGCGAATCATGTGGCTTGTCCTGCGCGTCCGGCGAACGGATTGACGCGAGCACCAGATTTTTCAGAATCGTTCTCGCCCACGCCTCGAACGGCACATCGAACGGATAGCGCGACTCAAGAATTTGCGCGCACGCGAGTTGCGCGAAATCTTCGGCTGATTTTGCGGCAGAGTGCGCGGTATAGCGCGTGAGCATCCGTGTCGCGGCGAGCGCGAGCGTCTCCGAGAGGCGCGCCCATTCCTGCTCGTCCCATTCCGCAAGGCGGCACACCCGTTCGCGTTCCGCCAACCAGCGCTGGATCAACAGATCGAAATAACGCGAGCGCGCCAGGCGCGGCTGCGTGAGGCGGTGATGCTTGAAATAGTCATAGCGCCCGGAGCGGAAATTATAGTCCGCGATCCCAACCAGTTCGTCGACTGCTTGAGCGTGCGGCAGCGGCAGCAACAGCTC
>JBBSHK010000463.1:0-3159 GCA_038253185.1 Anaerolineae bacterium
ATAGGAAGGCGTAACTGATGCCCATTACACCGTCTTCCTGCAAGAACGCGAGTGATGTAAAGCGAATATAAGTGAGGGCGAAGCATCGGGGAGATGCTTCGTCCCTTTTTATTTGATACTCGTAACCGGTGAGATTGCCAAGCGGTGCGAGATTGTTTATAATCGACTCGCATTTTTCTGATGACCAAGCGCGCGCCACAGCTTTAAAACGATTCTGGATCAAGACCAATCGAGCGGCAAGGAGCCAAGAATGAAGCTTTACTTTTTGCGTCACGGCGAAGCGGACTGGCCCAACTGGGACCAGCCCGACGATGAGCGACCTCTCACGAAAAAAGGGAAAAAGGAAATGAAGCGCGTCGCGGAATTTTTTGCCGCGCTCGATTCCGCGCCCGCCATCCTCTTGTCCAGCCCGCTGCCGCGCGCGGTGCAAACCGCCAAGCCGGTCGCCAAAGCGTTAGGACTGGAAGTGGGCGAAGAGGAATCGCTCCGACCCGGATTTGACGCGCAAAAATTGGGTGCGCTTTTGAAAAAGTATCAAGCCGATCAAGACCTGATGCTGGTTGGACACGAACCCGATTTCACCAACGTGATTTCCGCCCTCAGCGGCGCGAAGTTGAAATTGTCCAAAGCGGGTCTTGCGTGTGTCGCGGTCGATGATCCCAATCAACTGCGCGGCACCTTGATGTGGTTGATTCCGCCAAAAATTTCTGCCGCGTAAATCCCTCCAAGAGAGGGCGGAGAGTCATGAATGCCTGAGATTATTGTTGGCTGTGCGTTGTCGGATACGAACCACGCCGACTTGCCGCGCGGATTGCGCGTGCCAGAGCGTCTGGTCGATTTTGCGGAGCGCTATCGTGCGCGTGTCGGCTCGCCGGTGCTTTCGTTCCAACTTCAGCCGGAAGACCGCTGGACCATCCCCGCCGTTTTCCCGGACCAATTTGTTCCGCGCAAGACCAATCGCTGGTGGCGCGCGGTGCAAGCTCAACCCCGTCTCCAAGACGTGCTAAGCGCGGGCGACGCGCGTATTGGTATCCATCAGCCGATTCAAAATCGCGACGCGCTCTCGAGCAATTTTTTTAACAAGTACGAAGCGATGGAAGAGACCAAGCGCGCGATGGACTTTGCCCAGTCCATCGGCGCGGACTATTTCGTCTTTCATCTCGCGCAGGTGGACAAGTGGACATGGGAGCGGCGCGATCAGATGGACAAAGCGCTGAAAATTTTCAACGTCTTCGCGACCTATTACACCGCGCAAAATATGACCTTTGTGCCGCTGATCGAAACTTTAGAGTATCCCAAATTTCCCGCGATGGGCAGCGAAGCGTATATGCTGTTGAATGAATGTCGCAAGGCGCTGCCCAATATTCAAATCGCGCTCGACCTAACGCATCTGTGGAGCTCGCGCGCGATTATGGTAGAGTGTGGCGCGTGGCCCGATGCGCGCGTGCCGTTTGAAGCCTCGCTCGAATACGCGCTCGACGCGTTGGCGGACGACATCTATCTCTACCATCTTGGCGGCGGCTGGGAATCGGAAACGCACGCGGTGCCCGGATTGCATCCACAAGAAGACCCGTTCCGTTTTCCGCTCAAGCTGCGCGAGACGCACGGCGTCTATCTCGAATCCGGCGAGATCGATTTGAATCACGCGCTGGAGCAGGTGATGAATCATTCGGCGCGGCGCGGGCGCGACCTGCATCTGGTCTTGCAAATTTTCGATCGCGATATTGAACAGGTGCTCGAAGCCGCGCGCCTGATTCGCCTCGACCTGCTGGCGCGGATGAATCAACCCGCGCCCGAAGTGACCCACGCGCGCGCGCGACGCAGCGCCGCGGCGGACGGCAAGCGCGCGCGTACGAAACCGGCGCGCGGGACCAAAACGACGCGCAAAGCCAAGCCGACCAAGCCCTCGAGCAAGACCGTACGGCGCGGTAAGAAATCATAAAGCAACCAGCATCTCGTTCTAAATCGCAGAAGAATACAGAGACCCGTCGCGCCAGACGACGGGTCTCTAATTTTGTAAGGGGCGAATGTGGTTGAGTTGTCTCAGCATGTTTCCACCACAGCAATTTCCAATGAATCAATCCGACCTTAAATTTCTCGCGCACATTTTCGCAGTGTGCATTTTGGTTTTTCTGAATGCGTGTGGCGCGCCCCGCACACCGGTTAGTCCGACCGCTGCGCCGATTTCAGCATCCCCTGCGCTTATTCCAGCGACCACGCCCCTCGCTCCAATTTCACCGACGCGAGGCGCAACGGAAACACCCAAACCGGCCGCGACCGTTGTGCCAACAACTCGGTCCACCGCGCCCCCAACCGCGCAGCCATCGCTCGCGCCATCCGGGGGCAGCACGCCGCACGTCCTCGCGCGCGAAAATTTACCTGCGGGCGCGCGGGTCGAAAAGGTGGTCGATGCGAATTTTCCGGTCGCGCTGGCGTTCGCTCCCGATGGGAGAATTTTTTACACCGAAAAAGTGACGGGTAATGTGCGCGTCGTCGACGCCAGTGGCAAGCTCGTCGCGCAGCCCGTGATTCACCTCGAGGCCGATAGTTTCTTTGAACGTGGGATGCTAGGGATCACATTAGATAGAGATTATCTCTCGAATCATTTCATCTGGGTTTATCACACGCTTCCCGGCAGTCCTCCTTCGAATCAGGTCGTGCGCTTTGCGGAGCAAAATAATATCGGAGCTGATCCGCAGGTCGCGTGGGACTCGCCCGTCCTCACCGGCGCGGGCAATCACAACGGCGGCAATTTGCATTTTGGTCCGGACGGAATGTTGTACGTGACCATCGGCGAAAATGCGAACCCCGCGAATTCACAAGACCTGAGGACGCTGCCCGGCAAAATCCACCGCTTCACTCCCGGCGTGCCGCTCAAGCCCGCGCCGGACAATCCATTTCCGAATAATTCGATTTATGCGTACGGCTTGCGGAACAGTTTCGATTTCGATTTCGATCCGGTGAGCGGGAAATTATTCGCCACCGAGAACGGTCCGGCGTGCGATGACGAATTGAATTTGATTTTGCCCGGCGGCAATTACGGCTGGCGTCCAAATTATCCGTGCGGCGACCGCGATCCGAAATTCAATCACCCGCTTTTGCCGCTCTTGCAATATCCGAGGACCTTTGCGGTGACGGGCATCACCTTTTATCGCGGCG
>JBBSHK010000464.1:0-3158 GCA_038253185.1 Anaerolineae bacterium
AAACGGATGAAACCATCCCTATTTGTTTATCCGTTTTCCATTCGTTGACTGAGGAGTATTTAATATGCCATTAAATATGAACAAATTAACAGAAAAAGCGCAGGAGGCGTTGGTCGCCGCACAGAATTTAGCGCAGGAGTTGAATCACAGCGCGATTGAACCGGAGCATTTGCTCGCGGCGCTGCTCGAACAGAGTGAAGGCGTTGTGCCGCAGGTCGTTACCGCAGCGGGTGCGAATCCCGAATCGCTGGAGCAGCAAGTGCGCGCCGAACTCGATAAGCTCGCGAAAGCGTACGGCAGCTCGATGCAGGTCGGAATTTCTCCACACCTCAACCGCGTGCTCGATAACGCGCAGACCACCGCGAATAATCTGAAAGACGAGTACGTCTCGACCGAACATTTTCTGATCGCGCTGTCCGAGACCGAGAGCGGTGCGAGCCGCATCCTGAATCGCGCGGGCGTCACCCGCGACAAAATTTTGCAAGCGCTGACCTCGATTCGCGGCAATCAACGCGTGACGTCGCAAAATCCCGAGACAACCTATCAGGCGCTGCAAAAATACGGACGCGATCTGACGGAACTCGCGCGCAAGGGCAAGCTCGATCCCGTGATTGGACGCGACGAGGAAGTCCGGCGCGTGATGCAAATTCTTTCGCGGCGCACGAAAAATAATCCGGTGCTCATCGGCGAACCCGGCGTCGGCAAGACCGCGATTGTCGAAGGACTCGCGCAGCGCATTGTGCGCGGCGATGTGCCCGAGCCGCTGAAAAAGAAACGCGTGATCGCGCTCGATCTCGGCGCGATGGTCGCGGGCGCGAAATATCGCGGCGAATTCGAAGAGCGGCTCAAAGCGGTGTTGAAAGAAATCACCAGCGCTGAGGGGCAGATCATTGTTTTCATTGACGAAATTCATACCATCGTCGGCGCGGGCGCGGCGGAAGGCGCGATGGACGCGGGCAATATGATTAAACCGATGCTCGCACGCGGGGAACTGCACGCGATTGGCGCGACGACGCTCGACGAATATCGCAAGCACATCGAAAAAGATGCCGCGTTGGAGCGACGCTTCCAACCGGTGCTGGTGGACGAACCGAGCGTCGAAGATACAATCAGCATTCTGCGCGGTCTGCGCGAACGCTACGAGATGCACCACGGTGTTCGCATTCGCGACAGCGCGCTGGTCGCCGCGGCAGTGTTGAGCAAACGTTACATCAGCGATCGGTTTCTGCCGGACAAGGCGATTGATCTGGTGGACGAAGCGGCGTCGCGCCTGCGTTTGGAAATTGATTCGATGCCCGCCGAGTTGGATGAAATTTCGCGGCGCATCGCGCAGTTGGAGATCGAGCGGGTCGCGCTGCAAAAAGAAAAAGACCCGGCGTCGCGCGAGCGCTTGCAAACACTGGAGAAAGAACTCGCAGACTTGAAAGAACGTTCGTCCGCGCTCACCTCCAAGTGGAAGCAAGAAAAAGCGCTGGTCGATAATTCGCGCAAGCTTAAAGAGCAAAAGGACCAACTGCAAGTCGAGCTTGAACGCGCGGAGCGGAACGCCGATTACAACCAGGCGGCGGAACTGCGCTATGGCAAGCTGGCGGAGATTGACCGCAAGATCATCGAGAGTGAAAAGAAACTGGGCGACCTGCAAAAAGGCGGCGCGCTGCTGCAGGAAGAAGTGACCGAAGATGACATTGCCAAAGTCGTGAGCAAGTGGACGGGAATTCCGGTCACGCGCCTGCTCGAAGGCGAAGTGCAAAAGCTCATCAAGATGGAAGAGCGCCTGCACGATCGCGTCGTCGGTCAAGAGGAAGCGATTGTGGTCGTGGCGAACGCGGTGCGGCGCGCGCGCGCGGGACTGAAGGACCCGGACCGTCCGGTGGGTTCCTTCATCTTTCTCGGTCCCACTGGCGTCGGCAAGAC
Source organism: Anaerolineae bacterium (assembly GCA_038253185.1). Taxonomy (GTDB): domain Bacteria; phylum Chloroflexota; class Anaerolineae; order UBA4142; family SHND01; genus JBBSHK01. The sequence continues at coordinate 1,915 of JBBSHK010000464.1, forward strand.
CGAGCTCGCCCGCGCGCTCGCGGAATTTTTATTCGACGATGAGAACGCGATGATTCGGATTGATATGAGCGAATATCAAGAAAAGCACACCGTCGCGCGTCTGGTCGGCGCACCGCCCGGTTATGTCGGCTATGAAGAAGGCGGACAATTGACCGAAGCCGTGCGCCGCAAACCGTACTCGGTCGTGCTGTTCGATGAAATCGAAAAAGCCGCGCCCGATGTTTTCAACGTGATGCTGCAAATTCTTGACGACGGACGATTGACCGACGGTCAAGGGCGCGTGGTCGATTTCAAAAATGTCGTCGTGATTATGACCTCGAACCTCGGCACCGAATTTTTGGGTGGGGTCGCGGGGCGTCGGCTCGAAGGCAGCGAATGGGAATCGGTAAAAAATCGCGTGATCGAGGAGATGCGCCAGCACTTCCGCCCCGAATTCTTGAATCGGATTGATGACATCGTGGTGTTCCACTCGCTCACGCTGGACGACTTGAAGCGCGTGGTCGAGATTCAGTTGCAGAATGTGAGCAAGCGATTGGCGGAGCGCAAGATCACGATCGAGATGAGCGACGCGGCAAAAGAATTGCTCGTGAAGGAGGGCTATGATCCGACCTACGGCGCGCGCCCGCTCAAGCGCACAATTCAACGCCGCGTGCTCGACCCGCTCGCGCTCGAAGTATTGAATGGTCGCATCCGCGACGGCGACCACGTGGTCGTCGAGGCGGAAGATGGCAAGCTGGCTTTTTTCAAAGAAGAGCAGGGGACCAAAAGGGAAAAGGTGCCCGCATAAGGCACTTTTCGTCTTTGTAAAATACATCAGCGAACGCCGACTCTGGAGAAACGACACACTAGAGTTGTGAAACAGATATGTGTCGCATGGCAAAGATTCCACGAAAAATAGTTTAAAAGACAAGATGGGATAGTATTATGTAAATCACTAGGTTACAATACGGTTACGGTGTTTGCTGGTGTTTCCAGATCATGGATGAACAGGCTTGACTGTAAGCTATTTCTGACCTATAATTTCTTCACCGAAAATAATTACCTGTCGCGGGAATCTCGCGACCACTAAATACAAGGAGGAAGTTTCATATGGCAATGTCAAAGAGCGAGGTTTCGCGATACCTTGCAGAAAAAGTCGGCATCTCTAAAAAACAGAGCGATGAATATCTCGAGGCGCTCGCCAACCTCGCTTATCGTGAAGCAAAAAATACCTGTACCCACCCCGGGCTTGGCACGCTCGTTCG
>JBBSHK010000465.1:0-3156 GCA_038253185.1 Anaerolineae bacterium
AACCGGGTCGTAGCCGAACAGCGCGAGGTGCCCAGGTCCACTGCCCGGAGTAATTCCGGGCGCGACCATTTCGGCAAGACCGAGCGCGGAACGTGAGGCGAGCGCGTTCATATTGGGACGCAGCGCGGATTCCAGTTCGGTTTTCCCACCCGGTTCGCGCGGCAGACCGCCAAGTCCGTCCATCACCAGCAGAACGATCTTGGTCGAGTTTTGTACTGTGAGAGATGTAAATAATTCGAGTTCGCTCATCTACGAGTTGCTTTAATTATTCCTGGTACTTATAAAAGTTTGACGGACACTTACAAGTAATGTAGAATTTCGATGTGCCCCCGTAGCTCAAAGGACAGAGCGAGACACTTCTAATGTCGAGGTTGCGCGTTCGAGTCGCGCCGGGGGCGTATTCACCACCAACTGTCCCCTACCCCGCTCTCTCCGTGCCGCGTGGCATTCCACCCATCTGGATCAATTATATTGACAATTGCGTGTGCGCGCAACGACGATGTTTATGGGCGTCATTGCCACGCGGCGCGCGGGATGCTAAAATTACTTTTTATGAATTTCAAAACGAAAATCTCTACGGTGCGCGTCGGCGAGGAGCTTACGCCGGCCGATGTCATTGCGGTCGCGCGTGAGGCCGCGTGGGTCGAACTGGCGGACGAGGCGCGTGCGCGCGTTGAGGCGAGCCGGCAGTGGGTGGAAAAAATTGCTGCCGATGATGCTGCCGTGATCTATGGCATCACTACCGGATTCGGGGTCTTTGCGGATGTCTGGATTTCGGCAGAGCAGTCGCGTGATTTGATGCGACGCTTGATTGTAAGTCACATTGTCGGCATCGGCGAGCCGCTGACTGAAGATGTCGTGCGCGCGGCAATGCTGATTCGCGCCAATGCGCTGGCGCAAGGAAATTCGGGCGTGCGCGTCAAAGTGATCGAAACACTTCTCGCGATGTTGAATCGACGGGTCCATCCAATTATCCCCGCCCAAGGTTCCGTCGGCGCGAGTGGCGACCTCGCGCCGTTGTCACATATGGCGCTCGTCCTCAGCACGGACGCGGCGGACGAAGACTCTGAAAGCGGCGAGGCGCATTATGGCGGCAAGCGCATGAGTGGCAAAGCCGCAATGTCCCTTGCAGGCATCCCGCGCCTTATTCTCGAGGCAAAAGAAGGGTTGGCGCTGAACAATGGCACCAGCGTTTCGTGTGCGCTCGCGGCGTTGGCGGCGGCAGATGCAAAAACGCTGATTGAAAATTCCGCGATCGCGGTCGCGCTGACATTGGAAGCGGTGTGCGGAAATTCGAACGCGTTTGACGCGCGCATTCAGCTCGCAGGGCGGCATCGTGGCTCCCGAAAAATTGCGGAGCGTGTGCGGTCCCTCATCTCGGGTAGTGTTCTAGTCAATTCGACTGCACGCGTACAAGATGCCTATTCGATCCGCTGCGCGCCGCAGGTGCTGGGCGCGGCGCTCGACAGCATCGAATACGCGGAACAGATTCTCGAAGAAGAAATAAATGCGGCGACGGACAATCCCCTCATCTTTACCGAAGAGCACGGCAGCGGTCAGGTGCTCTCCGGTGGAAATTTTCACGGAGAATCGGTGGCGATTGTTTCCGATCTGCTGGCGATTGCGGTCGCAGAGCTTGGCGCGATAAGCGAGCGTCGCATCTTTCGTTTGTGCGACGCGAAATTGAACGATGGGCTGCCAATGATGCTGGTCGAGGGCGGTGGGCTCAACAGCGGATTGATGATGACGCAGGTCACCGCGGCGGCGCTGGCTTCCGAGAACAAGACCTTGTCGCACCCGGATAGTGTCGACTCGATCCCGACGAGCGCGAATCAGGAAGACCACGTGCCGATGTCGATGAACGCCGCACGGCACGCGCGCGAGGTCGTGCGTAACGTCGAGTACATCATCGGGATCGAAATGATTGCCGCGGCTCAGGCGATTGATTTACGACTGGCGCTTGAAGGACAAGATCCCGAGGCGCTCGGAGAGGGTACGCGCGCGGCGCACGCGCGTATTCGCCAGGAAATCGCGTTTCTGGAAAACGACCGCATCTTGCAGCCGGACATCGAGAGGGCAGCTGCGTTAGTGCGCACAGGAGAAATTGTCAAGGCGACAACTCGCGCAAGCGGGTAAAGTACTGATGATTGCAACGCGAAACGCGATTTGCACAGCGCGCGGCTGAGGCGCGCAATCGCGTTGTGTGCAAGTCTGTGCTGTGGTAGAATGTTTTCGGAAGTTTACAGTCGATGACGCGGCGATTTGCTTTCACTCACTTGCCTCACTTGCCTCATTTCCATCACCGTGATGGACTCGTTGCTCGCGCCAGTGTGCTTTAAGCTTTTCCGTTTTGAGAGAACTTGCTGGCGTGGACTGCTCCACGCCTTTTTCTTTTCTGCTGTTTTTCGGTAGGTGGTGTCTTGTCTACACGAAAGGAAATTTGAAATGCCGTCGAAAATTGAACCGCGCTTGCCGCGCGGCATGCGTGACATTCTCCCCAAAAAGATGGTTCTGCGTCGTTACGTGATTCGCGTGATCGAGAGTGTGTTTGAGCGCTTTGGGTTTGAACCGCTGCAAACCCCATCGCTCGAACTTTCTGAAACGCTGCTCGGCAAGTACGGTCCCGATGCGGAAAAATTGATGTACGACGCGCGACATCGCGAGGGCAAAGAAGAATTGTCGTTGCGCTATGATTTGTCGGTGCCGCTCTCGCGCGTTGTTGGTATGTACCCGGAACTCGTCAAGCCATTCAAGCGTTATCAGATCGCGCCGGTGTGGCGCGCTGAGCGACCGCAGAAAGGACGGTATCGCGAGTTCTACCAGTGTGACGCGGATATTGTCGGCACGCGCTCGATGGTGGCGGACGCTGAAATTGTCGCGGTGATTTACAATGTGCTCAAGCAGCTCGGCTTCAAACAGTTCGTGACCAAGATCAACAATCGAAAAATTTTGACCGGCATCGGGCAATACGCCGGAGTGCCCCCTGCCCTGCTCGGCGGACTCTATCGCTCGATTGATAAATTGGAAAAAGTCGGCGCGGAAGGAGTGCGCGCCGAGTTGCTGAAAAATGAGATTCCGACCGAGGTGGTTGCAAAGATGCTCGATTTGATTTCGATCCCCGGCTCGGATCTGCGCGCGCTGCGCGAACGCGTTGGC